>JAETUM010000097.1 GCA_021768625.1 Candidatus Stoquefichus sp.
CCGCATACTTTTGTGTTGATGTCAATGCTTTTTTTGTAAAATTTAAAATAAAAAAAGAGGGATACATTTTTATGTATTCCTCAACAGTCATTAAATCCTTAACTTAATGACATTGGTTAAGCAACTATCTTTTTTTGATTGTTATACCAATTTTTCTTTCAACTTTTGAAAGCTTTTTACGTGCAATGATGCGTGCTTTTTGAGCACCTTCTTCTAAAATATCATCCAAATAACTTCCTGTTGTAATTTCTTTGTATCTTTTTTGAATCTTTTCTAATTCTTGACCAACGATTTCAGCAAGATCTGTTTTAAATTCCCCATATCCTTTCCCTTCATATTGATTTTCAATATCTTCAATAGATCTATTTGAAAGAATTGAATAAATTTCCAGTAAATTAGAGATACCTGGTTTATGAATTGGATCAAAATGTACATGACTATCACTATCTGTAACAGCCGATTTGATTTTTTTCTTAGAAACATTAATATCATCTAAAATATAAATACATCCTTTACTTGTTTCATCTGATTTAGACATCTTTTTTGTTGGATTTTGAAGGTCCATAATTCTACTACCTACTTTAGCAATTAATGGTTCAGGAATTTTGAATGTATCACTGTAACGAGAATTAAATCTTTCAGCTATATCTCTACATAACTCAACATGTTGTTTCTGATCCTCTCCGACAGGAACATAATCAGGATCATACATTAATATATCAGCATTCATTAATGAAGGATAATTGAAAATACCAGCACCAATACTTTCTCCTTTAGCAACTTTATCTTTATATTGAGTCATACGAGATAACTCTCCCATATTAACCATACAACCTAAATACCATCCAAGTTGAGCGTGTTCTAAAACATCAGATTGTAAAAAGAGAGTACATTTCTTTGGATCTAATCCAGCAGCAATATACAATGCAATAAGATCCTTTGTGTTCTGTCTTAATTCTTTAGGTTCTTGATAAACTGTCATAGAGTGTAAATTAGCAACGAAGATAAACATTTCATATTCATCTTGGTAAGAAACAAATGGTTTAATTGCTCCTATATAGTTTCCTAATGTAACACGACCTGTTGGTTTAATACCACTTAACATTCTTTTCATTTTTGTATCCTCCTTAAAATAAAAAACGTCCTATTAAAGGACGTTATATACGCGGTGCCACCTTTATTCATATGTTTGAATATGCTCTTATATCTTAACGCGATTAACGATAAAAGACTTGTGCCTTTTATAACTCCAGAATCCCAATTTCATTTATAAAAATGACTTGTTTGCATCACCCACAAGTTTTCTATACACAATTTTTATAAGTTACTTCATTCCTTCTTTGTCTTTATTGTTATTATAAGATTGTTCTTATGAAAAATCAAGATAATGCGAAAAAAGAATACACAAAGTTATAAAATGATGTATAATATGACCGTAGGGAGATGATATTATGATTAGAATTTATACTGCACCAAGCTGTGCTTCATGTAGAAAAGTAAAGGCATGGTTAAAAGAACATCATATTCCTTATGTAGAGAAAAATATTTTTTCTACGCTACTTAGAGAAGTTGAATTGAGGGAATTGTTAGAAAGAAGTGAAAATGGAACAGACGATATTATTTCAAAACGATCAAAAATTATTAAAGAAAATAAAGTTGACTTAGATGATATGTCTGTTAATCAATTAATTCACTTTATTCAAGAAAATCCTTCTATATTAAAAAGACCAATTATCATTGATGAAAGACGTTTTCAAGTTGGATATAATGCTGAAGAAATTCGTGCGTTTATACCTCGTGAATTAAGACAACTTCAAGAGTGTAATCATATTGATTACTGTCCACAATTTGTTGATATTAAAAAGGAAATAAAAGAAGAATATTATAAAGAACATTGTTCTGATGAGTGTGAAGAGGATTGTTAATATATCTTAATAAATAAAAATTTTAAACATATAATGAAATGGACATATAGATAAGGGGGATATCAATGTACAAGAAGTTATTAAAAGTTTTGATTGTTGTATTTATGGTATGTACACATCTTACATTTGTATTGGCTGATGAAAACACAGATTTAATTTCTTTTAATCAAAAGTCAACTATTGGAGAATACAAGTATAAGTTTATTATTCAAGATTTAAAGTCATCTTATGCATGGACAGGAAAAGCTATTTGTCCATCTATAACTTTATGGCAAGAAAAGACAAATGTAAAAACAAATTCTAAAACAACTCAAAAATTAATCAAAAATAAAGATTATACAGTTATCTATAAAGATAATTATCGTGCTGGAACAGCTACAGTTGTTGTTGAAGGAAAAGGGAAATATAAAGGAACGATTTCAAAGAAATATAAAATTGCTATTAAAAATACAGTGAAAATTTCTATTAAAGAATTAAAATCAACTTCTGCACAAGTACAATTTAATGCTATGTCTAAAATTAAGAAGTATGATGTCATTCTTAAAGATTCATCTGGAAAAGTTCTTAAAACTATTCCAACAACAAAGACTAAAGTTTCTCTTTCAAATTTAAAGAAGGGAACAAAATATCGTATTGTTGTTAAAGCATATGCGAAAGATCAAAAGAACACCTCTTATAAAACAACTGTTGCAACAGTAAATTTTAGAACAAAGTATGCTGTTGATAAAGTTTCACTTTCATCAGTTAAAGGTGGAAATGAAATGGCTCAAGTGAATTGGAAAACAGTTAAAGATATTGATGGATATGAAATTTATCGTTCTACCAATGCTAAAACTGGATTTAAAAAGATTAAAACAGTATCTCAAAAGACAAAGTCTTATACAGATTATTTATTGGGTGTCAAAACATATTATTATAAAGTAAGAGCTTATAAGAAAGTGAATGGAAAAACAATTTATGGTTCTTTTAGTCAAGTACAATCATGTAAAACAAAGAAACCAACAAATCAAACATATTATTTAAGAGTCAATATTAAAACAAATGTAACAACTGCATATGCTAAAAACTTTAATGGAAAATATGTTCCTGTGAAAGCATTGACAACATCTTGTGGTGTAAATGGTAAAACAAAGGCTATTTTAGGAACACATTATACAATGGTTAAATATAGATGGAAATTTATGCATGAAGATTGTTATACTCAATACGCAACACGTATAACAGGACATTATTTATTCCATTCTGTTCCTTATTCAGAGCCTAAACCAAATACATTATGGTATAATTCTTATAATCGATTAGGAAACTTTGCTTCTGATGGATGTGTAAGATTAAGTGTTATTGATGCGAAATGGATATATGATCATTGTCCTTTAAAGACAAGAGTTGAAGTCGTTTATCAAAAAAGCGATCCATTAAAAAAACCAAAGGTGAAAAAGATAGACACAAGAAATAGAAATAGAATATGGGATCCAACAGACCCTGATTCTAGAAATCCATGGAAAAAATAAATAAATACATTGACAAGTTTATCATAATTTAATAAAATATTATCAACACTACTGATATAAATACAGAGAAAAGAAAGAGTAGATTATAAAACAATAGTAGAGAGTTCTTGGTTGGTGAAAAAGAATATTGGGATATAGTTGAATTCATCTTGGAGTAGACGGTTGAAAATAAGAGTAGGCTGGTCCGGGAATGCCCGTTAAAGCATAAGAGTATGTACCTTGTATGAGGCGTACTTGATAAGGTTTATATAGTGATATATAAATAAACTAAGGTGGTAACACGGAAGATGTATCTCTCGTCCTTATTGGCGAGAGATTTTTTATTTATATCTGGTAGTTATATAATGAGGAGGATATGAAAAATGATTATTGTATTTAAACCAAAAACAAAGGAAGAAGAAGTTCAAAAGATTGTTAAACAAGTAGAAGATAAAGGATTATCAACACATTTGGTTGTTGGTGAAGATGTCACAATCTGTGGGATTATAGGAGATACAACAAAAGTAGATCCTAGACAAATTGAAGTTTTATCAGTTGTAGAAAAAGTTATGCATGTAGGAGAACCTTACAAATTAGCCAATAGAGCTTTCCATCCAGAAGATTCTATTATAGATGTTGCAGGAGTCAAAGTAGGAGGAGACCATCTTGCGTTGATTGCAGGACCATGTTCAGTAGAATCAAAAGAACAAGTGATAGAAATTGCTAAGGCAGCAAAAGCAGCGGGAGCAAATAT
>JAETUM010000014.1 GCA_021768625.1 Candidatus Stoquefichus sp.
GTTTCACCTAATAAATCTTTTAAAGCATTAGTAATATCATTTGGTGTAGTTACACCATATTCATCAATGATATATTTTACAATATCCTTTTTACTCATAATAAAAATCCTCCTTTGATAGTTAATATTATTCTACCAATGAAGGACTGTTTACACAAAATATTTTATACTCTCTCATTTGAAGTAAAACAATTGAAGAAGAAAATGTCACTTTATTTGACTTTTTGTTTATTATTAGGATTTCCTTTATGGGGAAGTTTATTATCAGTTGCATTCTTATTGGTTTTAAGTATATATACTATTATTTGGTGTATTCCTATAGGGACAATAACGATTGTAATATCTTCATTTGTTGCTTTTAGTATTGGTATATTTGGAGTATTTCCTTTATTCTTATCATCTATATCTATAGGATTAACACAATTAGGTGTATGTACAATTTTTGCTGGTATAGGTGTATTAACATATATGAGTTATCAAAAAATTATGAGTGTATCTATTAAAATCACAAGAAGATTAAAAATAATTGGATTGAGTTTATTAAGAATGGTGAGAATAGTATGTTAAAAAAGCATATAGATTGTGGATACCGTTAGTTATTATTTGTATAACGACAGGTATTGTTTTAACAAGTTTAGGATATAGTTTAAGAACAAATGATTCTTATTTAAAATAAAGTGATCATAAATGGTATCAAATCGTATATATAGATGATAATAATCATCTTCATATTGGAGTACAATTTTAAGATATTTCTATTGTAGGCATTGATATACTTTTACCTTGATTTATCCAATTTATAAGCATATAGAGTTGATTTAAAAGGATATTATTGATACATATCATATATATGATATAATTTATTTACAAAGATATACCTTTATAAAAGAGTATAAAGGAGGTTAGTATATGAGTTTTCTTAAAAAATCCATAATTATTATTTCAGTTTTCTCTTTAATTTATATATCTCAAAATTCAAATGTTAAAGCATTAGAACTTCAAAATGATGAGAATATAGAAATAACACCAAAATCTGGAGGAGCTGTTTCAAACACTTATTCAAAACCAACGATATTTATATATGCTTATGATTAATAGAGAATAAAATGAATATCAAAAAAATATTAATTGCTTTATTAACTCTATTTATCGTTGGTGGTTGTACAAATTCAACAAATAAAACTCATAATGTTTTAAAAGAAGAAGACTTTTCTTTAGAAATTTATTATCATAATTTTGGGACAACTGAAAATGATGATAATTTAATATTATATGCTTATTATGTTAATATTCATAATACTAATATTGATGTTAATAACGTTGATGTTAACATTGAAGGTGTTGATTTATTAGGTGATATTAATAAAGAGCTAACTAAAAATGATGATTATACAAAAAAATATTGTAAGGATAGGATATTTCCTGATGATGATAATTATATAGCTCAATATTATGTCTTAACAACAAAGATTGAACCAATATTACGTCATTCGAAAAATATAAGAGCAACTATAACTTATAATGGAGAAAGTATTAAAATAGAGCCATCTGCTTTTATAGAATTAGGATAATCAAATCATTTATCGAGAATTTTCATTGAATATCTAAATATGAACAGGAAAAGGGACAATTTGTATCAGAATGTCTCTTTTTTATATAGATAATTTATCTATTTGTTTTTAGGTAATAATCATATAAATAAATGAAAGATAAAAATATTTTTTAATGAATGATCAATGAGAATATCTTTTATTGAAAAATCATTTTTAAAGTGCCATAATATATGAAATAAGGAGTGGTTTTATGGACATTGTTAAAATAGATGTAACGTTTGAAAGTTCTATAGAGGACGTTTGGGATTTTATGACTGATTTAGATAATCAATTATGGAGAAATTCATTAGAAAAAATTGAAAAGATAGATCAACATAGATTTATAGAATATGATAAAAGTGGTTATCAAACAGAGTTTGTTATATTAAATAAAATTGATAAAAGTATTTATGAGTTTAATATGATGAATAAAAATATGGAAGGACATTGGATAGGAAAGTTAAAATCTTTGGATAATGGAAAAACTTATCTTGAAATGACTGAAGCTGTTGAAATGAAAAAGAAAATGCCTTCATTTATTGTAAAAAAATATTTGGAGAAACAACAAAAACAGTATATCAAGGATTTAAAAAAAGCATTAAATGAGTAAGGAACATATGTTCCTTTTTACTTTGTCGTATTTTGTTGGTATAATAAAGATATCAAATTTCTATATATGAATGGAGGGAAAATAATGAAAATGATTTTAGACTTATTATTAAATAATGTAGTAGGTGTTATTGGGATTATCGTGGTTGTTGTTATTCTTTTAATTATAGCAAGTGGTTATGTTAAAGCTTCTCCAGATACAGCTTATATTATTTCAGGATTAAGAAAACAACCAAAGATATTGATTGGTAAAGCAGGAATTAAAGTTCCTTTTTTAGAGAAGAAAGATGAATTGAATTTACAATTGATTCCTATTGATGTGAAAACATCAAGTGCAGTTCCAACTGCTGATTATATTAATATTAATGTAGACGCTGCTGTCAATGTAAAAATCAGTGATAAAACAGAACGTTTGAATTTGGCTGCACAGAACTTCTTAAATAAACCTGTAGAATATATTGCGAAGGTTGCTAGAGAAGTTTTAGAAGGAAATATGCGTGAAATCGTTGGCCGTATGAATCTTGAAGAAATGGTTTCTGATCGTCAAAAGTTTGCCGAATTGGTTAAAGAAAATGCAGAACCAGATTTAGCGAAAATGGGATTGGATATTGTTTCATTCAATGTACAAAATTTTGTTGATGGAAATGGTGTTATTGAAAACTTAGGTGTTGATAATATTGTTAAAATTCAAAAAAATGCTGCTATTTCTAGAGCTGTCAGTGAAAGAGATATTGCACAAGCACAAGCACGAGCTTCTCAAGAAGCAAATGATGCAAAAGTAGATGCACAAACAAAAATCGCTGAACGTAATAATGAGTTAGCTATTAAGCAAGCTGAATTGAAAAAAATTGCAGATGCTAAACAAGCAGAAGCTGATGCTGCATATAAGATTCAAGAAGAGCAATCTCGTAAATCTATCGAAATAGCAACTGCTGATGCAAACATCATGCGTCAAGAAAAAGAAATTGAATTAAGACGTAAAGATGTTGAAGTTACTGAACAAGAGTTAGAGGCAAAGATTAAAAAGCAAGCAGAGGCAGATAAATTTGCAGCGCAACAAAGAGCAGATGCTGATTTATATAGAAGACAAAAAGATGCAGAAGCACAATTGTTTGAACAACAAAGACGAGCTGAAGCTAAAAAAGCTGATGCAGAAGCTGTTAAATATCAAATGGAACAAGAAGCTGCTGGTATTGCTGCAAAAGGAGAAGCAGAGGCTAAAGCTATTGAAGCGAAAGGAATTGCCGAAGCAGAAGCTTTAAATAAAAAAGCAGAAGCAATGAAAAAATATGGTGAAGCTGCAGTTATGGAAATGTACTTTAATATGCTTCCTAAAGCTGTTGAAGCTGCTTCAAAGCCACTTGAAAAAGTTGATAGAATCACTATGTTTGGTGAAGGAAATCAAGCAAAGCTTGTTTCTGATATTATTAATACAGCAACTCAAGTTAGTGAAGGTATGAATGAATCAATGGGAATTGATCTAAAGAGTGTTTTATCAGGATTCTTGGGGGCAAAGGTAGCAACAAAAGAGAATAAAGAAAACGATGAAAGAAATTCTAGCAAAGACAATTCTAACAAAAAATAAATATCCACAATATTGGTTTGGTAATGATTATAATATGAATTTGTATCGTGGTTGTCATCATGGTTGTATATATTGTGATAGTCGAAGTGAATGCTATCAAAATGATTCATTTGATACTGTGATGGTTAAAAAGGATGTCCTTACTTTATTACAAAAAGAGTTATCTCGCAAAAGAAAAAAAGGTGTTGTAGGTATTGGTGCTATGAGTGATACTTACAATTCTTTTGAAAAAGAATTAGAAATAACAAGAGGAGCATTAAAGCTTATAAGAGACTATCATTTTGGAGTTTCACTGGAGACAAAAAGTGATTTAGTGGTGAGAGATATTGATTTGTTTTTAGATATTCAAAAATACAATGATGTCATTATTAAATTGTCTATTACAACAGTTGATGATCAGTTATCCAAAGTTATTGAACCCTATGCTCCTGTTTCATCACAAAGATTTCGAGCAATTAAACAATTAAGTGATGCAGGTGTGTTTACAGGAATATTGATGCATCCAGTTTTACCTTTTATAACAGACAACGAAGAAAATATAAAGGAAATGGTGAGACTAGCATACCAAAATGGAGCAAAGTTTATTCATACTTATTTTGGAGTGACTTTAAGAGATCGACAAAGAGATTATTATTATCAAAATTTAGAAAATGATTTTCCAAATTTAAAAGACAAATATATCAAACATTATGGACAACGTTACCAATGTTTATCAAAAAATAGAAAACATTTAGAATATGTATTTAAAAAAGAATGTCAAAAATATGGCATTCTTTATAAGATGGAAGATATTATTCATGCTTATCAAACAAGTCAAAATAAAATTGAACAATTGTCTTTATTTTAATCAGATACAGGACTTAATAAAGGATGACGAGAGTCATTCTTTTTATCATAACTTATTTTATTTTTTACATTTTCATCATAATCTTTTTGAAATAAACATGAAAAAATAATGTTTAATAAATATTCAATAGATATTTGTGAAGAAAATGGAGCAATCTTTGTAAATATCTTTTCTCTTGATCCAATATTTAAAATATAATCAGCATAATGTGATAAGCGATTATTACCAACGGATGTTAAAACAATAATAGGTGTTTTCTTTTCTTTCAAGATTTGAGCAATATGAACAATTTCATTTGTTTCACCAGAATAAGAGATGACTAAAGCAATTCGTTGTTCATTAGAATTATATGATAAAAAGATTTGTTCTCCATGTAATATTTTCAAATTAACATCTCTTTGAATACGCATCATCTTATGTTGAAATGACATAGCAGCTAAAAGAGAGTTCCCAGAACCATAAATATCAATTTTATCACTTTGATATAACAGGTTAACAATTTTATCTAATTCATCAAAATCAATAAGTTTAACAGTATCAGCAATGACTTCTTTTGATAAAGTTGATAATTTATGACAAATCATTTCTTTACTATCATCTTTTTCAAAAGGAAAATTGACATCTATGCAATCATTGTGATGTAAATCATATTGGAGTTCGGCAGAATATTTGATTTTAAAATCATTATATCCTTCTAATCCAATTTTTCTACATAAACGAATAATTGTTGCAGGAGAAGCATATGTTTTCTTTGCTAATTCTTTAATTGACATACTTAAAACTTCATCACCATGGTTTAAAATATAGTGACTGATTTCTTTTTCTGTTTGGGTAAAATCTAATTCAAACTCTAATTGTGTCATTATGCTCATTCATATCACCATTTGTAATTATAGAAATAAATGAAAGGAAATACAAGAATTTTTATTGTTGATTCCATGATTTTGAGAATTATATTTTGAATGACATTCTTTATATTTTATGAGAGATATGAGATAATAGAGAAGGTTGAAAAGAGGTGCGAAAAATGGCTGAAAATATTTTGATTGTAGATGATGAAGAAGAAATTGCTAATCTTCTTGAAGTTTATCTTCAAAATGAAGGATTTCATGTATATAAATTTTATAATGGAGAAGATGCTATTCGATGTATTGAAAATGAGAAAGTTGATCTTGCTATATTAGATATTATGTTACCAGATATTGATGGGTTTAAGATTTGCCAAAAAATTAGAGAAAATTATTTTTTTCCAGTCATTATGTTAACTGCGAAAGTAGAAGATATTGATAAAATTATGGGATTAACTTTAGGAGCAGATGACTATATTACAAAACCTTTTAATCCATTAGAAGTTGTCGCAAGAGTTAAAACACAATTAAGACGATATAAAAGATATAATAATGAGTATGTTGAAGAAGTTGAAGTTAATGAATATGATATAAGAGGACTTGTTATTAATAAGGAAAATCATAAGTGTTATTTATATAAAGAACTGTTAGATTTAACACCTATAGAGTTTGATATTTTATGGTATTTGTGTAAAAATCAAGGAAAAGTTGTTTCTAGTGAAGAATTGTTTGAAGCAGTTTGGAAAGAAAAATATATTGATAATAATAATACAGTTATGGCACATATCGCAAGATTACGTGAAAAATTGAAAGAACCGTCAAGGAAACCAAAATTTATTAAAACAGTATGGGGAGTAGGTTATCAAATTGAAGAATAGTAATATTAATCGTTGGACACGTAAAGCCTTTATAAAAATTGTTCTTTATGCAATAACATATACATTTTTATTGATTTTTTCTGTTGTTTTATGTCAATATATGGCTTCTTCACTTCCTTGGTCGCCAAATCCTTTATATTACTTTTTATCTTGGATAAGAGATCAAATTGTTATATTTATATTTATTTTTCTTTTGATAGGATATCTTGTTATTGTTTATGTACAATTAAAAAAAGCATATCAAAATCTTGATGATGTCACTTCAGCAATTAAGAAGATTAATGATCAATCTATTGATTATATTCAATTAGAAGATTCAGAATTAAAAGAAATTAATGAAATTTTAAATCAAACAAAACTAGATATTCAATTTAATCAACGAGCCGCTAAAGAGGCAGAACAAAGAAAAAATGACTTGATTGTTTATTTAGCACATGATTTAAAAACACCTTTAACATCAGTTATTGGGTATTTATCTTTACTAAAAGATGAAAGAGATATTTCATTAGAGTTACAAGAAAAATATTTAGATATTACTTTAGATAAAGCTGAAAGATTAGAAGAATTGATTAATGAGTTTTTTGAAATCACACGTTTTAATTTAACAGAACAAGTTTTGGAAATTTCGCGAGTGGATATTGTGAGGTTATTAGAACAATTAACATATGAATTTAAACCAATGCTAAGTGAAAAGCATTTAGAATGTCATTTGGATACACCAAAACAATTAGAAATAAAATGTGATATTCAAAAAATGCAAAGAGTATTAGATAATTTATTAAGAAACGCTGTTAATTATAGTTTTGAAAACACAACAATTTCTATTACATTAAAAGAAAGTGAAGAAAATATTTCTATTGTATTTGAAAATAGTGGAAATACAATTCCTCAAGAAAAGTTAATTCATATTTTTGAACAATTTTTTAGATTAGATAGCTCAAGAACAACATATACAGGTGGAGCAGGATTGGGATTATCTATTGCTAAAGCAATTATTGAACAACATGGGGGAACAATTACAGCTGAGAGTTATGATGAGAAAATTATTTTTCAAATTGTTATTCCACGATTGTAAGAAAATCTTAAGAATTTCAGTATGAAATATTAATATAATATTCTATATTTATTTAAAAAGAGCATTTTTGTTTTTGATAAGATAAATTTATCAAAAAGAAAATGCTTTTTTATTTGGGAGGAATTATATATGAAAAAGAAAAAAATAGTTGTTATCTTTGGTGGGAGGTCATCTGAATATAGTGTTTCGTTAGAATCTGCCTTTTCAGTTTTATCGCATATTGATCAAGAAAAATATGAGATTTATATGATTGGTATTAATCAAAAGGGTGAATGGAAGCATTTTGAAGGAGATATTGATTTCATTCAAAATGATACTTGGGATTATAAGCAACTTCATTCAGTTTACATCAATCCTGATGTATCTAAACATTGTTTAATAGAAATTATAGATAAAGAAATAGAAGAGATCAAAGTAGATGCTGTTTTACCTATTTTACACGGAAAGAATGGAGAAGATGGGACAGTTCAAGGAATTGTTAAAATGGCAGGTATTCCTCTTATTGGATGTGATATTTTATCTTCTGCATTATGTATGGATAAATATAGAGCTCATCAACTTGTAGAGATGAATGGAATCAAAACACCTCGTGCAGTTTATTTAGAAAATTATCAAGCATATCACATGAAAAAACAAGATATTTTATCTTTGCATTTACCTCTTTATATCAAACCTTTAAAAGCAGGATCATCATTAGGAATTAGTAAAATAGAATCTTTTGAGTTACTAGATGAAGCTGTTCAACACGGATTTCAATATGATGATCAAATGATTATTGAAGAAGAAATTAAAGGATTTGAGGTGGGTTGTGCAGTAATGGGAATTGATGATTTATTTGTAGGACGTGTTGATGAAATAGAGTTATCAGATGGATTTTTTGATTTTAAAGAAAAATATTCTCTTCAAACATCTCAAATTCATATGCCAGCACGAATAAGTCAACCATTAGAAGAAAAAATTCAGGAAACTGCTCGACGTATTTATAAGATATTAGGTTGTCGTGTTTTTGCAAGAGTTGATATGTTTTTAACACCAGATCATGAAATTGTTTTTAATGAAGTGAACACAATACCAGGATTTACAGCACATAGTCGTTATCCTCATATGATGCAAGGTGCTGGTGTTGATTTTCAAGAATTGTTAACACGTCTAATAGAAATGGGGATTGAAGATGCAAACACTAGAACTATATAAAAAAGATATTTATCAAGGAGCACTTATTCTTGTTAATGATAGATATCATTATGATGAGAGTTACACTTCTACGAAACAAGTAGAATATTTGCATCATTTTATTCATCATGATGCCTTTCGTATGCTTCATCACTTTTTTGAGAAATATTCATTTGATCAGGATATTACAATTGTAAGTGCCTATCGTAGTTCACAAGAACAGAAAGATATTTATGAAGAATCATTGAGGGAACATGGTAAAGAATATACAAAAAGTTTTGTTGCTATGCCACATTGTAGTGAACATGAAACTGGATTAGCTATTGATTTTGCATTAAAACAAGATGATATAGACTTCATTTGTCCTGATTTTCCTTATGATGGAGTATGTCAACAATTGAGAGAATTATCTTATCAATATGGTTTTGTAGAAAGATATACTGAAAATAAACAAAATATTACACATATTGCTAAAGAACCATGGCACTTCAGATATGTAGGATTTCCACATTCTTTGATTATGAGAGAAAAGAATCTGTGTTTAGAAGAATATCATGATTTTATAAAACAATATTCATTGTTTAATCCTTATACTTATGTTGTTAATCAAAAAGTTATAGAAATTTTTTATGTTCCTCTTCAACAAGAAAAAAGAACTATCTGTTTAAAAGATCATATGGTTTATCAAGTTTCAGGAAATAACATAGATGGAGTGATTATTACAGCATGGAGGACATGTTTATGAAAAAAGGTTATCCATGGATTGATAGAATGAGGATTATTGCAGCTATATTGGTTGTCAGCATACATATTTCTCCATTTGTACAATTGAATCCAACTGCAGATTTTATTTTAACAAGAGTTATTGGGCGATTAGCTGTTCCTTTTTTCTTTATAACAACATCTTACTTCTTATTTATAAATGGGTATCCATCATATGAGAAAATCAAGAAAACAATCGTTAACCTTTGTCAATGGTATGTGATTTCAATAATCATATATCTTCCATTAATGTTTTATAATCATTATTTTCAATCAAAGGATTTATTGTTTAAAATCATAAAGGATTTATTTATTGATGGAACACTTTATCATTTATGGTATTTTCCAGCAGTTATTATAGGAATATTAATTGTTTTGTTGTTAAGAAAATATTTTTCTATAAAATTATCATTCATTATAGTTATTGTACTTTATTTTATAGGGGTATGTGGAGATTCATATTATCATTTAGCAACACAAATACCAGTATACAAAGATTTTATAAATGGTTTGTTTGAGTATATGGATTATACAAGGAATGGTATCTTTTTTGCTCCGTTATTTTTGATGATAGGAGCATATATAGCTGAAAATAAAAATCGCTTAACATTGAAAGGAAACAGTGTATTATTTGTTGTATCTTTGATGTTGATGGGTTTAGAAGCACAAAACATACGTTTTATGGATGTTGCAAAACATGATTCTATGTATATTTTACTACCTGTTGTTTCATATTTCATGTTTCAATTATTAATTTATTTTAAAGGGAAACGTTATGAAGATATGAAAAATCTCTCTCTTTATATATACATTATTCATCCAATGATAATTGTTTTGGTAAGAATGATAGGAAAAATTATTAAGATGAATATTATTATTGAAAATAATTTTGTTCAGTTTATATTTGTTTTGATATTATCAATAGGTTTATCGTTTTTTGCTAATCAATTCATACAAGGAAGTGAAAGTTATGAAAAAGACAATATATGATTGTTATAGAAGTTGGATAGAAGTAGATTTAGATGCTTTACAGCACAATGTTTATGAATTAATGTCTTTATTAGATAGTCCTCAACAATTCATGGCAGTTGTCAAAGCTGATGCATATGGACATGGTGCAGTGAGAATCTCTCAAAAGTTAAATCAAATAGGCGTTTCATCTTTTGCAGTAGCAACATTAAGTGAAGCTATTGAATTAAGAGAAAATGGTATAAAAGGAGATATTTTGATTTTAGGGTATACAGAGGCAAGTCAAATGATGCTGATAAAGAAGTATAATCTTATTCAGACTGTTGTTGATTATGAACATGCTTTGTCACTAGAACAGGAAAAAATTGATATTCATGTTCATATAGCGATTGACTCAGGAATGCACCGTTTAGGTTTAACAACTCATGAATTTCAACAAGTAAAGAAGATATACTCTTTTCGACATTTACATATAGAAGGTATTTTTTCACATTTATGTGTATCTGATGAACATTCATTATCTAGTCAAAAGTATACTCAGTATCAAATTGATAGCTTTTTTCAACTGATAAACAAATTAAAAAAAGAAGGGTTTGATACAGGAAAAGTTCATATTCAAAGTAGTTATGGATTATTAAATTATCCTTTTCTTCATTGTGATTTGGTAAGAATTGGTATTATGATGTATGGCGTTTATTCATCAAAACAAGATCAAAATAATCAAAGAATTTTATTAAAACCCGTTCTTTCATTAAAATCTAAGATTATACATATTCATACAATTAAGAAAAATGAAACAGTTGGATATGGAAGGACATATCAATCAGATCAAAATAGAAAAATAGCAATTGTTCCTATTGGCTATGCAGATGGAATATCAAGATATTTATCTAATTACGGACATGTTATTGTTCATGGTCAAAAAGTTCCTATTATTGGAAGAATATGTATGGATCAGCTCACAATTGATATTAGTGACATTGATAATGTCAAAGAAGGAGATATCGTAACAATTATTGGACAGGATGGAAATATATACCAAGATGTTGAAACAATTGCTGAAATGTCACAAACAATTTCTAATGAAGTATTAAGTCAATTGGGAGGGCGTTTACCTAGAATTGATAAGGAGGTCTGTTATGAAGAAAAGTGCTTATAGATATCATCAATCAAAACTTAAAATTAAAAATATTTTTATTGTAATTATTTTTATTTGTTTATTATGTGTAACTATTTATTTTCATTTAACAAGAATAAAATTAATGATAAAAGGATATGGGTTCGATGCACAAAATATTATTTTATCTTTAGATGATGAACAAATAGATGAATATTTATTATATGATGGTAAAATTGATTTTGATATGTGGGATCAAGTTAAAAATCAAAAGCATTATTATGACTATCAATATTATTCTCAATTATATAAAGAGAAATCTCATCAAGATATTGTGAAAGAAATAGATCAATTTTATCAATTATATGAAAGAAAGTTATCTACCTTAAAATATGATATTCCTCTATGTAGAGAATTGATGAAAACATACTCTATACATGATATTTCAAATCTTACAAATTATTCATATACATATCAACAAGTAAAAGATTATTTAAAAATCAATGGATGTATAATTGAAGATATACCAAAATATATACAATCTAAAAAAGAACCATTAGAGGCAGTTTTATCTGTTTCATATCCATTTATTGATTCTCATAATAAAGTCAATCATCAATATATAATCAATGAGCCAGAACATTATTTGATTTTAATAAAAAAGGGATTTCAAATATCTTCCGAATATGTTCCATCAGATCTTATAAAAGTTAATATTCCTATTGCCCCTGATAATACCCATGATATGTTAAGGAAAGATGCTGCAAATGCATTGAAACAAATGTATGATGATGCATTAAAATTAAATTATCATTTAGTATTAAATAGTGGTTATCGTTCTTATAATGAACAAAAGAAATTATATGATTATTACTTTACGATTTATGATGAAGTGACAGCAAGTGGATTAGTGGCAATACCAGGAACAAGTGAACATCAACTAGGATTAGGTGTTGATTTAACAAGTCAAAGTGTTATTGATAAACAAAGAATGGTTTTTGGGGATACTGAGGAATATAAATGGGTGGTTCAAAATGCTCACTTATATGGTTTTATATTAAGATATCCGAAAGATCGTTCAGCGATAACTGGAACAGCCAATGAACCATGGCATTTAAGATATGTAGGAAAAACAGTAGCAAAAGAAATTTATGATCATCAATGGACATTAGAAGACTATATTCTTCATCATGGTTTTGATTATCATATATCTAGAAAATAAAAAAGAATATAATTATTCTTTTTTAGTTAAATATATCAAATTCTAAACAATAGACAAGGGGATGAAACATTTTGGTATTGAAACCATAACAGTGACAACTTTCTTTTTCTCCATCCCAATCATTATTAAGTTGATTAAGTAATGGTTGGATTTCATTTTCATTGATTTGAAAAGTTACAAAAAATTCACTATGTCCTTTTAAAAAAGGGTAAGGACGAGATGGGGAAATGGAAAAATGGGGATTTATTTTTATAAGTAATTGTTTCATATCATTTTCATCTTTCTTATCTTCACTTGATATAATAACATGTAGTCTTGCAAGCATAAAAACACCTCTTTATGAGTATTGTAACATAAAATAATTGTATTGAATAGATGAAACAATGTTTCATAAAATGCATATTATAGCTATAAATAGTGAAATATAATTATAAATTAATAAAGAAGTATTTACTCTTTCCTTAATTTCAAATACAATAAGGATATGGTATAAGGAGGACAATATTAATGGAGAAAAAAATGCCAAAAGGTTTTTATTGGGGTGGTTCTGTATCATCATTTCAAACAGAGGGACATAGAAATGAAGGGGGAAAAGGTCTTTGTGTATATGATGTAAGACCTATGAATCCAGAATTTTCAGATTGGAATGATGCAATTGATGAATATACTCGTTATGATGAAGATATAGCATTGATGAAAGATATGGGATTTAATTTTTATCGTTTTAGTATTTGCTGGTCACGTATTATTCCAAATGGAACATTAGATGAACCAGTCAATGAAGAAGGAGTTAAGTTTTACAGTGATTTAATTGATAAATTATTAGCTGCTGGTATAGAGCCAATGATTACATTAGTTCATTTTGATATGCCATATCATTTGGTTAAAAATTATAATGGTTTTGCATCTAGATATGTTGTTGATTGCTTTGAAAGATATGCAAAAGTATGTATTGAAAGATTTGGAGATAGAGTTAAACATTGGATGAGCTTTAATGAACAAAATTTACATAGTCAAATGTTAAGAGTTTCTAATGCTGAGGAAATTCCAGAAGGTGTTTCTATGCCTAAACATTTATATCAAGTAACTCATAATGTTATGATGGCACATTGTAAAGCTGTTCGTGCTTTAAGACAAATGCAACCTGATGCTAAGTTCTGTGGAATGGGTGCTATTACAAATATCTATGCATATGAAAATAGTCCAGAAAATAATTTGTTTGCGACTCAAGCGTATCAATTATTAAATACATATTTAGTTGATACTTTTGCTCAAGGGAAATACCCTAAGTATTGGGAAGCTTATCTTGAAAACAGAGGATGGACACCTGAATTTGAAGAAGGTGATGAAGAGTTATTGAAATATACAGTTGATTATATTGCTTTCTCTTATTATCGTTCTAATACTGTAAAAACAGGTCAATTTGATTATGAAAGACCAGCATGTGAATGTGTAAGTGAACAACAAATTCAAAATCCACATTGTTGGGCTAATGAATGGGGATGGGAAGTTGATCCAAATGGTTTCAGATGGACATTGAATGATTTATGCCATAGAACAGGTCTTCCAGTCTTTGTATTAGAAAATGGTATTGGATGGAGAGAAGATAGAACCCAAGAAGAAATTGATCAAATGTTAGCAGAAGGTAAAACTATTGAGGATGATTATAGAATTGATTATCATAGAGATCATATTCAAGCAATGAAAGATGCTATGTTTGAAGATGGTGTTGACTGTTTAGGATATATTACATGGGGACCAATTGATATTCTTGCTTCTATGTGTAATATGGATAAACGTTATGGGTTTGTTTATGTTAATAGAACAAATAAAGATTTACGAGATATGAAGAGAATTCCTAAGAAATCATTTGCTTGGGTGAAAAAAGCATTTGAATCTAATGGTGAAGATTTAGATTAATCTTGAATGGATCCTGTATAGGATCCTTTTTTGTTTGCTTATTTGGGTAATAGAGTGTAATATATCTTTTTGTATGAGAATAAGTTAATGTTGAGTTTATATTACTTATATAGAATGAAGATATTATAAAAGGAGGAAATTGAATGATACAGATTAAAAACATTTCTAAAGTTTATAAAACTGGTCATTTAACTCAAAAAGCATTAGATAAAGTAAGTCTTAATTTGAGAGAAAATGAGTTTGTTGCAATATTAGGACCTAGTGGTTCAGGAAAGACAACACTTTTGAATATTATTGGTGGTCTTGATCGTTATGATGATGGCGATCTCATTATTAATGGTATATCAACAAAGAATTACAAAGATAGAGATTGGGATTCATATAGAAATCATACTATAGGATTTGTATTTCAAAGTTATAATCTTATACCTCATCAAACAGTTTTATCGAATGTTGAATTAGCATTAACAATATCTGGGATTTCTAAAGAAGAACGTAGAAAAAGAGCAAAGAAAGCTCTTGAACAAGTTGGATTAGGAAATCAAGAACATAAGAAACCTAATCAAATGTCTGGAGGACAGATGCAACGTGTTGCTATAGCAAGAGCATTAGTAAATGATCCTGATGTTTTATTGGCTGATGAACCAACAGGTGCTTTAGATAGTGAGACAAGTGTTCAGATTATGAATTTATTGAAAGAAGTTGCTAAAGATCGTTTGGTCGTGATGGTTACACATAATCCAGAATTAGCTGAAGAATATGCAACACGTATTGTTCAATTGCGTGATGGTGTTATTCACTCTGATTCACTTCCTTTTGAAGTAAGTCAATTGGAAAAACCTAAACATCAAAATATGGGAAAATCATCAATGTCTTTTTTAACTGCTTTGTCATTAAGTTTTCATAATTTAAGAACAAAAAAAGCTCGAACAATTTTAACATCTTTTGCAGGCTCTATTGGAATTATTGGAATTGCTTTGATATTGTCTTTATCTAATGGAGTTAATGAATATATTCGTTCTATTGAGGAAGAAACTCTATCGGAATATCCATTACAAATTCAAAGTACAGGTTTTTCTATGGGAGCCATGTTGACAGATAAACAAGATAATGAAAATAAAGAAGATGATTCTTCAAAGATACAAGTTTCGCAAATGATTACAAATATGTTTTCTAAAATTGGATCAAATGATTTGACTTCATTGAAAAAATATTTTGATAGTGGGAAAAGCAATATTGATCGTTATACAAATTCAATAGAATATACTTATAATGTTGCTCCACAAATTTATAGTGCAAAAACAGATAAAATAAGGCGTGTTCATCCTGATAATTCATTTGCTTCCATAGGATTAGGGTCTTCAACAAGCTCAAATAGTATGATGTCAATGGCTATGAGTACAGATGTTTTTTATCAAATGCCTAGTCATCCAGCTCTTTATGAAGATCAATATGATATAAAATCTGGACGTTGGCCAAAGAATTATAATGAATGTGTGTTAGTTTTATCTAAAAGTGGAAAAATAAGCGATTTTATGCTTTATACTTTAGGATTACGTGATTTTAAAGAACTTGATGATATGATTGATCAGTTCTCAAACGAAGAAAAAGTAAAAACACCTGATAATATTCAATCGTATTCTTATGATGAAATTTTAGGAACTCAATTTAAACTTGTAAATGCATGTGATTATTATGTTTATGATCAAACATATAAAGTTTATAAAGATAAAACTGACGATAATGCATATATGAAGGATTTGGTTAAAAAAGGAGAGACATTAACAATTGTTGGTGTTGTTCAACCTTCTGAAAACGCATCAGCAATGATGTTGAGTTCAGGAATATATTATCCAGCTTCTTTAACAGAACATGTTATTAAACAATCACAATCAAGCGAAATTGTGAAAAAACAATTAGATAATCCTCAAGTCAATGTTTTTACTGGTAAATCATTTAAGGAAGAAGAAAATAATAAGAAGTTTGATATGAAGTCATTATTTACAATTGATGCAGATATGATGAAGAAAGCATTTACTTTTGATCAAAGTAAAATATCAGTTGATATGAAAAATATAGATTTTAGTCAAATAAAGTTAGATATATCTACTTTACCATCTTTAGATATGTCAACGCTTTTATCAGACATAAAAATTGGTTTTTCTCAAGAAAAATTAGAAGATTTAAGTAAAACACTTATGACAGATTTTCAAAAATATGCTATAAAAAATAATTTTACAGATCCAGAGAAGATGAATGAATACTTTATGTCTTATTTACAAGATGAAAAAACACAATTCTTTATTACAAAAGAAGTCACAGATGTATTAGAAGAGGCGGGGGTAACTGAACAATTACAAACGACTTTACAAAATCGTGTACAAACAATGGTTAATCAATATAGTCAACAAATAACAACTTCATTACAAACTCAGTTGCAATCAATTTTAAGTCAGCAAATGGGATCATTGGCTAAAGATATGCAAAAGGCATTTAAGATTGATACATCTATGTTTGCAAAAGCAATTAAAGTCAATTTAGATGAAAAAGAATTATCTGAATTAATGATGTCACTTATGACAAAAGAAACAGTATCTTATGAAAACAATCTTAAGAAACTTCAATATGCAGAATTTGATAAACCTAGTGGAATCAATATTTATCCAAAGGATTTTGAAACAAAACAAGAAGTTATACGCATTTTAGATAGTTACAATGAGAACATGAAAAAAACAGATGAAGATAAGGTTATTGCTTATACTGATTATGTAGGAACATTAATGTCATCAGTAACTGATATGATTAATGCTATTAGTTATGTTTTGATTGCATTCGTTGCCATTTCGTTAATTGTTTCTTCTATTATGATTGGTGTTATTACTTATATTAGTGTATTAGAGCGTAAAAAGGAGATAGGTATATTAAGGGCTATAGGAGCGTCAAAAAACAATGTTTCTCAAGTATTTAATGCAGAAACCTTTATTATAGGCTTACTTGCAGGTGTACTAGGTATTGTTATTTCGTTCATATTATTAATACCAGGAAATGTACTTATTCATGAATTGTCAGGAATTGAGAGCATGAATGCATCTATACCAATAAATGCTGCTATTATTCTTGTTGCATTAAGTGTTCTCTTAACTCTTATAGGTGGTCTTATTCCAGCAAGAAAAGCATCTAAGAGTGATCCAGTTACAGCATTACGTTCTGAATAAAAAGATATAAAAGGCTTGATATTCAAGTCTTTTTTCATTTTGTGTAATAATATGTATAATATATATTGACAAAGTGTAAAATAATGATAAAATGATATTAACATATGAACAGTTGTTCATATAATGATATAAAAAGGAGATTTAAATATGAAAAAGACTTATAAGATTGAAGTAGATTGTGCAAATTGTGCAAATAAAATGGAAGAAGCGGCTAAGAAGACAAATGGGGTAAAAGATGCTGTTGTTAATTTTATGACATTAAAAATGTCAGTTGAATTTGAAGATGGAGTTAATCCAAAAGAAGTTATGAAAGAGGTTGTTAAAAATTGTAAGATTGTAGAAGATGATTGTGAAATTTTCTTATAATCATATGACGTTACTTTTGTAGCGTTTTAAGAAGGAGAGATAGATATGAATAAGAAACAAAAAAAAGTTTTACAAAGAATTATTATTTCTTTTCTTTGTATTCTTTTATTTGCATTTATACCTGTAGAAGGATATGTAGAATTTGTTTTATATATGATTCCTTATCTTATTATTGGTTATGATATTTTGAAAAAAGCTATAAAGGGAATAATGAACAAACAAGTTTTTGATGAGAATTTTTTAATGGCTGTTGCAACAGTTGGAGCTATTGCTTTAGGTGATTATAAAGAAGGCGTAGCTGTTATGTTATTTTATCAAATTGGGGAATTGTTTCAAAGTTATGCTGTTGGAAAGAGTCGTAGAAACATTAGTGATTTAATGGATATTAGACCAGACTATGCTAATATTGAAAGAGAAGATGGGAAAGAAGAGAAAGTTGATCCAGATGAGGTAGAAATTGGAAGTATTATTATTGTGAAACCTGGAGAGAAAGTACCTATAGATGGTATGATTATTGAAGGAAAAACATCATTAAATACAAGTGCTTTAACTGGGGAGAGTGTTCCTAGAGAAGTGAATGTTGGAGATGAGGTTATTAGTGGGTGTGTTAATTTAACAGGTTTGTTAAAAATAGAAACAACAAAAGAATTTGGTGAATCAACAGTATCTAAGATTTTAGATTTGGTTGAGAATGCAAGCTCAAAGAAATCAAAATCAGAAAACTTTATTTCTAAGTTTGCAAAATATTATACACCTGCTGTTTGTTATGGAGCTGTTGCATTAGCAATATGTCCTCCAATTGTTAATCAGCTATTTTTGAACGCTTCACCACAATGGGGAGAATGGATTTTCCGTGCTTTAACGTTTTTAGTTATTAGTTGTCCTTGTGCTCTTGTTATTAGTATTCCACTTAGTTTCTTCGCTGGAATTGGTGGTGCGAGTCATGAGGGTGTTTTGGTTAAAGGTTCAAATTACTTAGAAACTTTATCACAAACAAAATATGTTGTGTTTGATAAAACGGGGACAATGACACAAGGTGTTTTTGAGGTAAATGATATTCATCATTCAACAATCAATAATGATCAATTATTAGAATATGCAGCTTTAGCAGAAAGTTATTCTACCCATCCTATTAGTAAAAGCTTGCAAAGAGCTTATGCAAAAGAGATAGATAAAAGTCGTATAGGACATGTAGAAGAAGTGAGCGGTAAAGGTGTTATTGCAAATGTTGATAATAAAGAAATTGCGGTTGGAAATGATAAGTTGATGAATCAACTTCATATTGATTATCATGATTGCCATAGTGTAGGAACAATAGTTCATGTTGCTATTGATGGAGAATATGTAGGGCATATTTTGATTTCTGATACAATGAAACCAAATGCAAAGAAGGCTATTGAAGAATTAAAAAGTATTGGGATGAAAAAGACAATCATGTTAACTGGGGATATGAATAATATTGCTTTACAAGTTGCTCATGATCTTGGAATTGATGAAGTTTATAGTGAATTACTTCCTAGTGATAAGGTTGATAAGGTTGAAGAAATTTTGCGAAATAAAGAAGATAAAGAAAAAGTTGCATTTGTTGGAGATGGGATTAATGATGCACCTGTTTTATCTAGGGCTGATATTGGAATAGCTATGGGAGCATTAGGATCTGATGCAGCTATAGAAGCTGCTGATATTGTTTTAATGGATGATGATCCATTAAAGATTGCTAAAGCTATTAAAATATCAAAAAAATGTATTCGCATTGTTTATCAAAATATTTATTTTGCTATAGGTGTTAAATTGATTTGTTTAGTGCTTGGAGCAATGGGAATAGCCAATATGTGGGTAGCTATCTTTGCTGATGTTGGTGTTATGGTTATTGCAGTATTAAATGCAATACGAGCATTATATGTAAAAAAATTATAGAAAGAGGTAAGAAATTGGATAATCAAAAAGTAGAGTGTTGTGATACAGTAGAAGTGCATACTGAATTAGTAAAAATAGTAGAAGAAAAAATGCCTCCAGAGGAAGAATTATATGATTTGGCAGAATTATTTAAAGTATTTGGAGATTCTACAAGAATTAGAATACTATTTGTTCTTTTTGAAGCTGAGGTTTGTGTTTGTGATTTGGCTGAAACATTAAAGATGACACAATCAGCAATTTCACATCAGCTTAAGATCTTAAAACAAAATAAGTTAGTGAAAAGTAGACGTCATGGAAAGTCGGTTTTTTATTCATTAGCGGATGGACATGTTCGTACAATCATTAATCAAGGATTAGAACATATAGAAGAAGATTAAAAAATTAAACAATTTTAGGAAGAACTTGAAAGGTTCTTCTTTTTTTGATTATAAATAATAGATCAAGTTAAAGTTATATATTTTTTAATGAACATAGACAATACATTATAAAATAAATGATAAAACTAATGTCAGATAGATAAATATTCAATTTATTAAGAATGACAAAAATTTAACAAAATTTTGAAAGTGAGGAAAGAAAGTGTTGAATCACAAGATTAATAGGTGTAAAATTAATGTGAATAATTGTCGGAAAAATATAAAGTATCTTTTGGCATAAATCTAATTTTTGGGGGGGAGGATAGATACAATGAAAAATAATATAAAATTGGTCTTCGACAAGTTGTGGAAAATAATTGTAGTGCTGGCTATGATTATAACAGGACTGACAATCATGGATAATGTAGCAGATGCCGTTACAGATATAGGAAGACCTAGTGTTCACTTTGTTATGGAGCACTTTTCAGGAGGTATTACACCTACTGACAGTGAAGGGAATCCACAATCTAATACATCATTGATTAGTCGAGGAATGGGTCATGGAGTTACTGTCAATCTGGTTATAGATCCAGATTTCACAATAGGAAGTGCTCATGGATTACACTATAATTTGCAATTACCTTATTTTTACTATGTCTCAGGAAATTTGATTACAACATTTGATATTAATGATGTTCCTAGTGATCAAAAAGATGAATCAGGAAAACCATTAATGGGTGTTGGAGCCATAGTTAGAGAAAGCAAAGGTGCAGATGTTGACGAAGGTGATGAATTCTATGGGGAAAGTACAATAGAAGGAAGTCAGATGGTGTTAGAGTCTGGAAATCCATTGTATGTTCAAGTAGAACTATTTTTCTATGGTGATGTTCCTGAAAATGCAGGAGCTACTGTATCTTTAGGTGGTGGATATGAAAAGTATGAAGATGAGGATCAAGTTCAGCATACAATTCAATTCCAAACAGCCCCTGGAGTAACAACAAAAGCAAAATATAATTTAATATGTTCTAACTTACAGTGGGATACTAAGATTACACAAGTAACACCTGCTAATGTTTTATGGGATAAATATAATTATTTAGTTTATAAAGTAGAGGTTGAAAATAAATCTGAGGAAGATACAAGTTACTTTAGTGCTTATGGGTTTGGTGTTAAAGTACCAACAAGCGATGATGAAAATGCGTATGGATTACTTAGAAAAGAGGCTATGAAATGGATATATAATCCAGATGGAGATCCAATAGAAAATACAAGCTTCACAAATCAAGATCGAGAAAATGACTTTGTCGGTGTGCCAGGACAAGGTGGTATTCTAATATACGATGTTACAGATATTGATGAAGAAGAGTTGGCAGAGTGGGATATAGAAAGTTTTTCAAATATGTCTAAGTATAAGTCATTGCCATATAACTATACAATCAACTCTATGGTAACATATCGTGAAACAGATGAAGAAGTACGCAAAGGAGAAAAGAAAGTATACTATTTTGCTATTCCGATGGCAACAAATATCCCAAATTATGCTATTAATTCACTTTATACGAGAATGTATACAACAATTTACTTTGGTACAGGAAATGCTTATTCTTGGTCAAAGACAACAAATGTAACAGGAAAGTTTGATGCTCCTAAAGAAGATTTTACACATAATAAATATGTTGAAGAAAATGGAAAACAAGTTAAAAAGAAGATTGTTCCAATTGGTTCTAATGTTGATTATTATTTAGGAAATTTCAAGAACACTGGAAATATTCCAGTATTTAATACTTATGTTGTTGATACGTTACCTGATAAATTTGATTTACAAAAAATTAGTATTGAATTGAATATTCATGAGGAAGAAGACGAACCTCAATTAAAAGATTGGTTTTCTGATCCATGTTATGTTTATTTTGAATTTTTAAATTCTAAAACAGATAAAAAAGAGTACGTTTCTATGGGAACATTTGCACCTGATGCAAATGCATCAACAGATGATATTGCAGTATGGTCATATAATGCAAAAGATGTTGTAAAAAATTATTTACAAAGTCATAAAGATTTATCTTTTACAGGATGTTTTAAAATTGATTTTAAAGAACGTATTAATGTTAAAGAAGAACTTGATGGACGAATTGTTGTTAATGGAAATGTTAATAGTAGAGATGTTTTTGTCAATCAATTAGATACACATTTTGAGAAATGGCATTATGTTCCTCCTGTAGCAACAAGTGAAGATGGTTTTGAAGGTGGATATACAAAAACACCTAAAAAGGTAAGTACAACTGAAGCTACAATTGAAACATCACCAGCTATACCGTTGATTGATGTAGATGCTTATCAAAAGAAAAATGATGGTACATATGCATATAGTGATTTAGAAAAAGTGCCAGTGCATGGTCCAAATGTAGGTTATAGGTATAAGTTAGGAAATGGAAGTATTTCTGATATGATACCTGGAATTTTCAAATCTGGAAGTTTTCTTTTAAGTACAAGTAGTACTAGTCCAAAAGGATTTATCACTGATAAAATTATCTTTTCTAAAGATTTGGTAGAAAAATCAGCTCAAATTGAAACCATTACTCTTTATTTTAGTGATGGAACAAATAAGGTGCTTTCAAATGTTGATACAAGTATCCTTACTATTGATGCAAATGGAAACTATGTTTTAGATAAAACAGCATGGGATGGTAAGACATTATCAAATTTTGAAGTGAAAGTTAGTAAGTTTGTTGCTGAAACACAATTGGGTAATAATGTTTTTATTGATGTAGATGGTAGTACAAATATTGTTAAGCCAGTCAAGGTAAAAGGAAGTCTTGAAACTGTTTATAATGATGTGAATGCTGATAAGAAAGCAACTTCAGAAGCAACTCTTGAAACAAGTGCTGCTATACCATTGATTGATACAGATGCTTATCAAAAGAAAACTGATGGAACTTATACATATGGAGATTTGGTAAAAGTACCTGTACAGAGCTCTGACATTGGTTATAGATATAAATTAGGGAATAATAGTATTTCTGATATGATACCTGGTATTTTTAAGTCTGGAGATTTTCTTCTTAATTCAAGTGGAAGTTATTCACAAGGATATATTACTGATGAAATTATATTCTCTAAAGAATTGATTGACAATGTTGCGACAATTGATTCAATAACCTTCCATTTTAGTGATGGTACAACAAAAACACTTTCAAGCATTACAACAAGTATGTTTACTGTAGATGAAGATGGACATTATGTGTTAGATAAAAGTGCTTGGGATAGTAAAATATTATTAAATTTTGAGGTGGAATTTAGTAAGTTTAATTCACAAATAGCATTAAATGATGATGTTTTCATCAAAACAAATGGTAATACAAATGTTGTTAAACCTGTTAGAGTTACAGGAAGTTTTGAAACTCAATATAATGATGCAAGTGTTGATAAGAAAGTAACATCAAATGCAACTCTTGATACACAACCAGCTGTTCCAGTTATCAATGTTGATACATTTAGAAATGTAAATGGAACTTATACATATAATGATCCTACAGAAGCACCAATGGGTCTTCCTAATGCAGGTTTTAGATGGAGACTAGCAGATAATAGTATCTCTAAAATGATACCAGGACTTATGAAGTCTGGAAATTTATTGGTTTCAACTGGTGCTGATAGTGATGGAACAAAACGTTATGGATTTATAACTGATACATTAACTTTATCGAAGAAATTAGTAGAAATTTCTCAAATTCATTCAGTTACTCTTTATATGAATGATGGTACTAGTTCTATTCTAACATTAGATGATTTTACAGTGGATGCAAATGGAAATTATGTTTTAAATAAAGATTCATGGAGTGGGACTTTATCACATTTTGAAGTGCAATTTGATGAATTTGATGTACATACTACAATAACTAATGACGTATACATTCAGGTAGAAGGAAGTCCAAATATTGTTGAACAGTTAAGAGTAACTGGATCTTTTGAAACTCAATATGATGATACAACTGTTAATAGAAAATCAACAGAAACAGGAACGTTGAATGTTGGAACTATTTGGTTAGAGTTATCAGGATATAGTTTTAGTGAAGATGATAATACTAAATCTGGAACAAATACGGCTTCAAATCGTAATGGCGCACAATCAGTTGTTAATTCTTTAACTGTTGCAAATAAAAAAGAAAATACAGGATATGATTTTACTATTGTTAATAATTCTGTTGCTCCAGTAGGAGATGCAGAAGTAAAAATAGAGTTACCAAGTGTTGGAAAGAAACCAACAATTGGTACTGTTGTTAAGGGATTTAACACAAAAGAGATTAAGATATCTAATTATGTAGATATTACAAAAATTGAAGAAGTTAAACTTTATGATTATGATCAAAGTGTAACTGATACACCTGCTAAGGTCATAAGTCTAGCTGATTTGAAAAAAGATGGAGATTCTTTAATTATTGATGAAGATATGTTGAAAGGGCTAGAACGCCTTAAAACTATAGTCATTGTTTGTAAAGATTATGCAGGACAAGAAGATTTATCTAACTTAAAAAAGATGAATATACGTATTACAGGTGTTTCTGATTGGTTTGAAGATCTAGATGCAAAATTAACAATCACACCTTCACATATTTCTATGAAGAGTAGAGCGATTAGTTTGATAGATAGATTACATGTAGATAAACCAAGATTAGATGTTCATGCAAATCTTTCATATTATAACAATACACCAGAAAAGTCTACAGCAACCAATGCAAATACTGATGGAAATGAAATGCATTTAGCAATTCCATATGATAGAGATTTCAAATATCGTGTCAGTGTTGAAAATAAGACAATATCAGTATTAGATGATGTTGATTTAATTATTGATGTTCCAGTTAATAATAAAAATGCTGCTAATGGAGAAGCAAATACAGGATTCCATACAACAAAGGTTGTTATTAATGAAAATCTATTAAAACAATTTAAAGAATTGGATTATATTACATTCTATGATATAGATGTCCCTGGTGCAGGAACACGCTTTAACTATGATAAAGATACAAATAAATTGGTAACAGTTGATGGTAAAGAGTTAACTATTGTTGATGGTAAAATAGAAATTAGTGAAAAAACATTAAACGAATGGGGAATTAATCACTTAGGAAAAGTTATTGTTTCTGGTCAAAAAGTCATATTAAAAGATGCTACAACAGATAATGCATGGATTGATTTTTATGGATTCTCAGATTCATTATTTGGAACAACAAATCGTATGACTGTTAATGCTAATAACTATTTAGATGGAATCAGAGATTATCCAAATGAATTACCTCCTGTGAATGCTGTTGATCATGCAAGTGCATATGTAAGTAAGATGTATTTTGATACAACAATAGTTGCAGGATATGTTGAAAATCCTAATAATGCAAATCGTTTTGAAAAAGTTTCGACTTCAACAGAACATGTAAGAGCAAATTATTATACATGTTCTAGTTCATTTGGTGATAACTCAGAGTTAGATGTTGGCTATAAAGCACTTGGATCATTTATGGTTGACTTTAGACAATATCTCAATGTGAATTATGATTATCCTGTAGATGTTGGACAACCTACTTATGATAATTATATTTGGCAAGAACATAGAGATTGGCCTTGGGTATATACACAATCTTTAAATACTGCAGCAAATGTGAATTTAACAGTAAATTTACCTTCAAATTCATTTGATGCTTATTATTTGAAAGTGGATCCAAGAGCAAAGGATTACTTTAATTCTATTACAGTTATAAGAAAAGATGGAACAAAGTATGTTGTTAATAGAAGTGATTGGCAAGATAATTCTGTTGAAACAAATAGTCAAGGGAAATCATTCTTTAGAATAAATCTATTAACTAATGAAGAACAAAAACGTTATGAAACAGTTGGTTCAGGAGTTAATAATGATATTTATTATAAAGAATTGAAAGATTATGTTGTTAGCAATCCAATAACACAAATTATTATTAATTTAGATATAAATGAAGATGAGGCAGTCAATGAGACAACAGCTAAAAATCCAGATTATGGAACATGGTATGTTGCTAATGATCAAAAGACTAAATATATGTTTGAAGTTACTGGTCGTTTCTATGAAGAAGGACAATCGGTTGCCACTGTATCTACAGATATGATAGTTGGTGGAGATAGAGGAAACAATACAACAAGAACTGGTTATAAAGCAAAAGAAAGATCAATTAGTGGAAAAGATACTGGAGCAAATAAAACAGATTGGTCATATAAAAACCAATATCGTCGTTATTGGCCTACAACTTATTCATGTGCTTGGGCAGATAGCTATTATGATGCTGCTGATTTGAATTCAACTGCAAAAGTATATGTTTATAGAGAAAATAACTATGTTATGAAGGGTGTTCATGACAATCCAACGGTTAATTATGACGATAATGTTAAATATGCAAATTACAATGAATTTGCTGTAAGTTTTTATCGAGGTATTCAATCTACAAATAACAGTGGTAATAATCATGATTATCTAGCTGGTAATGGAGGCTGGGCATACCAAGATGCATTTGATTGGTCAGGAAAACATGCTTATAGTGACTTGGTTGTCTTAAAAGATACATTACCTGCAATTAGACCAGATGCAACAACTGGATATTATGGTTTTCTAACTCAAAAAATATTTGTATCAAGTCAACTTTATAAATATGTTGATAAGATTAAGTTGCAGAAAAAACAGGTTAATGAATCAGGAGCAGCAACAGCATTAGCTGATGCAGATAAATATATCACATTAAGTAAGTCAGATTTGAAAGCAAGTACAACAAAATCAGGATATTATGAAATATTAATTAACTATGGAACAAATGATAATCCAGCAACAAATGAAATTGTGTTAGGAAAAGATCAATTCATAGAAAATTATGAAATAACTTTAAAAGATTTACCAGGTAATGGGGACTATGCAAGAGAACTTACAAATAATAGTCAACGTGTTACTGTAGATGCACATGGTAATCAAAATAATGTTGATATTTTCGTTGGTGGAGAAGTTTATCTTGTTAGAGGTATTCATCCTGTTGAAGATGCTCTTAATAAGATTACGTCAACAACTTATAAGGAAGTCACAAGAGAACCTGATGCAAAAGTAACAACAAAACTTCAAGATTCATATGAAGATGGATATATGCGAGGATATCGTTTACCATTCCAAGCAGGTTTTGATATTACTTCAATGAATAATCGTGATATTTATGATTATGATACAACAGGAGCAGGTAAAAATTTAAATCCAACAAATGCACCTTATGAAGTTAAAATATGGAATAGAACAGATACAAATCAAGATGCTGGAAAATCTTCAACTATTAAAACAGCTACTGTTACAAATACTATGCATAGTAGTTATCGTTTAAAACATATTAATATACCAAAAGAATTTATAGATGGAGATTGGTTTAATGTTTCTCAATTAACATTAAATTATAATGGACATAGTATTAATTTGAGTTTGGCTGATTTAAAGAAAAACGATGGTGGATATTTTACATTAGATAGTAGTAGTAATAATTATGTATTTGATGTAAATAAATATGTAAGAGAACATGTTAGTGAATTTGCGACATATGGAGTTGCAAATACAACAGATACTTATGTAAGAGAACAAGTGACAAGTTTTGTGATTGTATTCCAATCTGCAAATATTGATTTGAAGAATGATGATACAGTATTAAAAGGTGGACAATATTTAAGTCCAGACAAAACAGATAAACCAGCATTTACATATGATGGAATTTATGTAGATCGTAATACAACTGATATAGCAGTTGATCAATGGACAGAGGATTCAAGACCAACAGTTATTAATGATCGATTTGATTATTGGTCTGGAACTTCATTAACAAATACAGTTAATGTGGGATTTGTAGCATCTAACTTAAATGCTGAGGCTTATCAAGGTAATTTATCAGGTACTGATCCAGATGATTATTATAGAATTCAAAATCTAGTGGGAACTATGATTGTTAATATGTCAAGGGGATCATTAGTTAATGGAGTCAATAGTTTTGCGTATGACCGTGATAAGAAAGCAACTTCAACAGAACAACTTGCTGTTGATAGTGGTCATTTATTACCTGATGATTATATTGAATATCATTTGACTGTGGGAGCAAAAGAAGATAGTAAATTACCAATATATCATCCAGATGTTCGATTTACAGCTCCAAAAGGGCAAAGAATTGTTGGATGGAAAATAGAAACTCCATTTAATCAAACAACAAAAATATCTAATGAAGATATTACAGCGACTGTTAAAGATGGAACAACAGATTTACCTTTTGAAAAGGATAAAGTATATTCATTAGTAGGAATTGAAGATCATTATATAGAAACAAATTATAAGGAATTGAATATTTCTGTAGGTGATTTAACTAAGTCAGACGAATTTAACTTAGTTCAACCAGGAGATAAGGTAAAGATTACAGTTATCACACAGTTAACAAATGAAACACCTGCCTTTGAAGGTGTCAAGGTGGAACAAGCTAAGTTTGAGGCAGCAGCAAATCCTAAGCATACATATTCACAATATATGATTCATCATGAAACAGGTGGTGCTGGATCAGGATATTGTGACTCAACAAATGCTTATCATAGTCACGATGGAATTTATTATTATCGTTATGATAAAGATTTCTATAGAGTAAATGGTAACCCATATACAGGACAAACATATACTTCTGAAGTAAGAAGTGGTGTTCAGTTCTTTGATAATACTCAAAATTTAGGAATTGAATATTCGTATAACAGCAATCTTTATCATTTTGATAGACAAGGTATGACAATTAAGAGTTATGGAGCTAATAAAACAGCAGTTACTAATAATACTCTTCATACATTAGATAGTGCAACATTTACGATGGCATTTTTATCAGAATCAAATGGAAGATTTTATAAAGGTTTTGATCTTACGGAAAAACCAACATTCACATATCCAACAAATATGGTAGAAAATAGACCAATTAAGGTTGAGTATTGTTATTTTGATGATGATTCCTTTGTAGAAGAGGGTGTTTATGCTAATACTGCAACTGAAACATGGATTGAAGAAGAAAATATAGTCTTTGCTGATGAATTATTAGAAGAAGATAAGGCAGCTGGAAAACGTCTTGCAAGAGATGCAGTCAAGATAAGATGGACATATTATGATATTCCAGCTAAGGGTACTGATGGAAATATTATTACATTTGCTTCAGCTACTAATCCGTTTGTATTAAATGGTGAAGGACGTTATCGAGACATTAGAACTGATGCTCAAAAACAAACAACACCATATGCTGATCGTTATACAATGAAATTAGATACAAATTATGTATTTACACATAAACATTCTGAAGATTTAGACAATACAATTGGAGATGAGACTAATACTGCTTATTTTGAAGAAAGTCTTCAATTTACTGGAAGTGGATCAACTACAAAAATAATTGCTCGTGAAAGACCAATTCTTACACTTCACACACAAATATTTGATAGCGAAGAAAATGCTTCAGAAGCATATAATGCAAGTAAAGCACAGAAAACAGGATATAGACCAAATGATATAGTATGGTTTAAAACAACTGTTCTTAATCATGCTTTAACTGCAGCACAGGCTGATACTGGAATACAAGGAGCGTTATTGGATCCAATTATTTATGATAAGATTCCAGAGTATATTACAACAAGTGGATTAGATAATAATCAAATAACTATTGTATGGTATGACAAAGATGGAAATCCAAAAGATGTACCAAACTATGAAATCAAGAAGAGAGTTGTTAATGATGTCGCTGATTATGGTGGAGATATGATTACAACAAAGGCTGATACTGATGGTTCAGGTAAAGGCGATGGGCATGCTTTTGCAGACTTATATAGTAATAACAATACTGAGACAACATCTATAAATTATAATTTGTATAGTATTGAGTTTGAAAAAGGTACACGTTTAGAGATTGGAGAAAAGATAGAAGTACATTATTCTGCAACAATACGTGAAGAAAACCTTCCATTAGCTTATAGTACAAGAGGAGATAAGACATTTGTAGACTATTATCCTAAGATGGGCGAATATACTCAAAGAGGTAGTGGGTACGAATCTTCATATGGTTATACAGCAAGTTCTTATCCATATATTGGAAGATTTGATAATAATCCAAGTGAATATTATGGAAGTATTGAAAAGTTCTCAAATGATAATGTCATGATGGATATGAATTATTTACAACATGATGTAGGATTAAGTGGAACAAGAAATCCAAATATAGATAAATATGAGTATCTAAAAGATTCATATGTTTATATGCCAGGAACATCAAATGATGGAACTGGAATCAATGATAATTATGGTGGTTCTAATGGATACTTAAAAGATTTTGATATGTGTGTAACATCATATCAACAACAAACAAGATATGTACCAACACTGACTGTAAATAAGCTAGACCAGTTACCACAGAGTGAAAGCTATGTAAATCCGGCCAATAATCGAGCAAGAGATTATTACTCAAGGTTGTTATCGTTAAGAAATAGAAGTTATGATTGGCAGGATGTAGAGAGTCATGAAGATGCAGTTATATGGACACAATCAAGAACACACTTACAAACTGCTTGGTTAGCAACAAGTTCTCAAATGTATAGTCAGACAGGTAATTACTTATCTGGAACAGAGTATATACCAACAGCATGGAGTGGTAAGGCTGATCCACATTATAATTATACAAGAGGAGATTATAGTGGTGATGATAACTGGCGACATAAGTTGTATCGTGATGATAATGTTACAGCATTAGAATATGATCAAAATTATATGTCTCGAATAGGAGCATATAACTATGGAGATTGGGATTTAACAAGTGGAATAGAATTTATATATGTTCTTCCTAGAGGAGTAGAACCACGATTGAATGATGATGGAAGTTTAGATTTGTCTTCATTAAAAGGATACATTTTAAACGGTGGAGATTCAAAGAATCCATCATATAGTCAAATAGATTCAAGCAATATTCATGTATCTGTTCTTCAAAAAGCAGGGGAAGATAATGGATATTATTCACCAAATGTTATGCAAGATCCTATTATCAATCAATATTTGAATAGAACAACACATAACTATGCAAATGAAGAAAAGAAATATTATACAAGTGAAGATGGAACACCATGGGTATTGAAAGTAACTGTTAATCAACCATTAAAGAAATGGTTTAATAGAAAAACAGATACTGGATATATGATGTTAATAGATATACCAACACATGTTTATAAGACAAATCCAAGTGAATATTGGTATGATGAAGTTATGGCAAGACCATTAGATGTTAATGATCAGGATAGTTTATATTATCAGATTTACGATGTAACATCATATTGGGGAAATAATCTTCCAAGAAGTAGTGATTTTATTAGTACACAATATGCAGGTATGGATTATATGTGGAATAGTTATTACTATGCTTATGGTGTTGGAAATGATGGTAGAACATATTTCTTAAATGGTTCACCAAATACACCATATATCAATGGAATGAATATTTCTAATAGAGAAGTTTCATCACAAAATAATGTAGATGATGCAGGCGGAAAAGAAAAGTTCGCAAGTGGTAAACGAAATACATATGCAAGTACAGGAACTCGTGCACATATGAGAAAACCAGTTATGAGAACTTGGACAACTGTAGGAAATAATAATATTGAAGGTAGAAATCTATCTGAATATTATGTGAATGGAGTAGGAGATAATTCAAAATTACATATTCATGTTGAAAATAAATATTACATGAATGATTCTGCACCAGATCATGATTGGTATTATCAAAACCATTATCAAAAGGTATATCATAATTATTCTGTTGATGGTGGAAGTATGGGGACATTGTATTATCCAGTTGTTACAGATATCTTACCAGCAGGTATTGTACCAAAAGATGAAGATGGACATTTATTTACAGAGGATAATGATGCTAATAAGTTAAAGACATTAAATTGGTCAATATCAGATAGAGATGGAGTATCAGTAGATGAAAAAGATTTATATGATGCAATAGTAGAATATGTGGAACTTGAAAGTGAAGAAGATGAAGGAAAAGTAGAAGGCAGATATAAGGTTACTTTTGTTCCTAAGTCAAAAGATGTTCGTGATGAAAAGAAAGCTAAAATCACATCTGGAAGTACACGTATTTTCTCATTTGATTTCTTTACAAAAAAATCACCTAGTAAGAAAACAAAGACAGGTTCGAATGATGATTTGTTATTCCAATATCAAAAGAACCATAACTATATATCAAGTCAATTAGATAACTTTAAATTCTTGATTGATTCAGATATGAGCGGTAATCCATATTGGGTAGGTAATGTATTTAAAGCTTACTGGGGTACATATTATCAGTATTATTTAAACCCATCTCCAGGAGATAATCGTAAGGATTCTGTTTATGCTGAATATCAATATTATTCTAATACACCTCAATATCGTCTTTCTGGTGGAGTGATTCCAAATAGTAAGGTTACAAATAGTTTAGGTACTTATTCACTTTTGGATGCAACAGATGAAGGTGGAAATAAACGATATAGTGAAAATCAAGAGATGCAGCTAGAGGATTATAGTTCAATTCGTTGGAAGTTATTATTGAATGATAAAGATTTCAATAGAAATGACAGTGATTCAACAACAGATGCAGAAATAACAACAATAGATACAGGTATTCATACATCAAATCGTATTCGTGTTAAACATCCAGGAATAGAAAACGTCAGCTATGTATCAAAGACTCCAGCAGTTAATGATACGGATTTAGGTGGACGTTCTCCAGAAGGATATTCTAAGAAGAAGTATGAATATTATCCAAATAAAGAAACATATATGCAATATGGGGACAACCTATATTACAATGTAAAAGTAAGTAACCATAGTACAAGTGATACAGATTATACTCATAAGGGAAATGTATTACATTCTAAAATTCATGTTACATTTGTATTACCATCAATTGTAAGTTATCGTAAGAATGATGATGATAGATTCTATGTTATTTATACTGATTCAAATGGTCAAAAACAAAAGGTTACATTTAAAGAATTAGAAGAATCTGGATATACAGTTAATCTTGTTAAACAAGAAATTAATGATGATGGTACTGAAACTGTTGTCTTTGATATTATTACATCTGGAGAAAATACTAAAGAAAAGATAACTTATCAAGACTTTGTTGATGGATATAAGTTACCAGGATATTTTGGAACTGGAGATAGTTTTGTATTTGGTATAAAAACAGTTATTGATCATATTGGAGCAAGTGATACACTTCTTATTGATGAAAAAGCATGGGATGATAATTATAGAGCAGATACATATGTATCATTACATGATAATGATGGAACATACTTACAAGAAATGTATCCAGATGGTCAATTTGATAAAGTTGATGAGCAAGATATTTCTGGAGCTAACTATATAAGAAAAACAATTGATGATCTTGATAATGGTATAGATTTAGATCTTGATGATGAGAAAGATATATATGCAAGTGATGTTACTGCAAAAGTCACTGTATTAAAACCAGAAGCAGTTGTACGTGTTGACACATCAGTGAGTAGGGTATTAATTACTAACCCAGATGCTGAAATTGTTGTTGCAGAAGATCCAACTGTAAAAGGTGCAAGAAAAATGACAATTTATGTTGATGAAGCTATTAACAAAGAAGGTGCAGTGCCAGAATTTATCATTGATTATCGTATTCCATTCCATGGAAAATCAGAAGGTAGCCGTGAAGAGGCAACTATTAATGATAATGATATTTATCCATATGTTTATGCAATTGGAACTGGTAAGTGGATGATACCAGAAAGTGCAGGAAGTGAAGAATATCGCAAAGAATTAGCTGATCACTTGAAAGTACATGTTTATGCACTTGTCAGTGAAAATCAGCCAGCAGTAGATGATGTATCTTATCAGATACCTGGTGAAGAAACAGGAAACTGGATTGAGTTAACTGATAAAGCAGGTGTCAGCATTGATGAAAATCATATTATTGATTTAAGTGATGAACATGCAGATATTAGAAATAAGATTTATCAACTTAGATATGTTGTTACAGCTGATTCAGATAGAAAAAATACAGAAGAAACAAGGAAATATGTCGTTCCTAAAGGATTTAGATTAGATATAGATGCTGATCCAAACCAAGATGGAAATCAAGAAATGGATGATATTGATCCAAAGCATCATAATCTTGATAAACTTCCTGATTCAGTGGTATCAGATATACTATTTGATACAAGTGGAAATATTAAAGATATTAATAAAGTAGGAAATGCTGCATTTGTTATAACAACTGCAACACATACTAAAGAAGAAAATCAACATGTTAACCACTTTGCAAAAGTATGGGCAAGATACGATGATACACAAATTGGAACTTTAAGTGAAAGTTCACGTGCAGGATATTATATCAGTCGTGAAATCCCAACTTTACAAGTTGATTTATCAGTTAATTACTTTAAACGTCAAAGTAGAACAAATGAAGATGGAGTAAGAGAATATTATTATTCATGGGTTCCAAACTTTGTTATTGATAGTTCAAGTTCAATGTTGAGGTATAGTGCAACATTGTCAAACTTAACACAAGAGCAAATCATAGGTGCAGATTTAGATGGGGAGCCTGATAATGCTACAAATCCACAATTAGCAACAGTATTACCATATGTTCAAGATATTAGTAATATTAAAGATAGTTCTTCTCCAAATTTATATAATTATAAGTTCTATAAATACGTAGAGTATGCTGGAGATGATTCTAAAACAGAATCTATCAGCAAAGGATATGAATCTACAGATAGACTTATAGCAAGTGAGTCTACTTGGACATGGCATATAGAAGATGAAGAAGGCAATATCATTGAAAACTCTGGTGTTAAGAACGTTAACTTAAGAATGTATGATAAGGCAGTAGATTTAACGAATTTACAAAGACGTGTTATGACATGGGATTTCCAAGGAACATTACAACCAGGGCAAAAAATCGTTATTGATTATATGGTACCTATTTCTACAAAGGAAAATGGTGTTGTTAGTTCATCCTTGCTAGAATGTAAATCTTATGGATTTAAAGAAGGTACATTTAATCCATATATTCCAATTTCAGATAATGCAAATGAAACGTATGCACTTGAGCTTGATACACGTGATATCAATGATAATGAATTGATGAAGAGTGAAATTACATTAGTTAAATCATTAGGTGGATTGTCTTTCGCTTCAAATAAATCATTTACACGTATTAAAACATCACATTCTGAATATGGAAGTGGTCTAACCGCTTCAGGAAACGGAAATACAAGACCTTCTGTTGTACCAGAAGGATCAGATTATTCATTTACAACGACAATATTGAATCCAGACTCTATGGAAAATGATGAAGGGTATAAACATCCAATTATATATGATGTTTTACCATTTGTAGGAGATAGAACTCTTATAACAGATACACCACGTAATACAAAATGGAGAGGATATATCTATTTAGATTCCATTGAAGCTGAAAAACAATATGGAACAAGTTCGGGTGTAAAGACTGAAAAATTAGTGGATGGTAAAACAGTTCAAGTATGGGTTGGACCATTTAGAAAAGAAAATGGAAAGATAACTGCCCTTGAAATTAGTGATTTACCAGACTTTGAAAAGACAAAGGATAAAGAATTCTATAAGTCAATTTATGGTGAAACTGCTAGTGCTATAGCAGAAAAACAAAAATACTTTGTGCGTTTAAGTGAATTATTGGCTCTTAAGTCTAGTAATCCAGAACAATTTGAAGAATTACAAAGATCAGTTCAAGCGGTTTATGCAGAACCAAGTTCAGACTTTGTATTAAAAGGAGCTACAAAGTTTACAGTAACATATAGTATGAAAGCACCATTAAATCTTCCAATGTATCCAGAATACGTTACAGAAGATGATGCAGACTTAAAGAAAAAAGTAGCAGATCATTCTGGATGGAATACATTTGCTGCACAATCAGAAGATGAGCCAACAACAGAATCACCACAAGCAGGAGTTTATTTAGATGCTCCAGCTGATAAGGGATATATCGGACATTATGTATGGCTAGATGAAAGCTTTAATGCTCAATTTACTGATGAAGGAGAATACTTCAAACGAGATGCAGATGGAAGATGGTTATTCAGTAAGGCAACAAAAGATTTAGATTATGATGGAAAACTAGATGATCCAGGTATTAATGGAGTTAAAGTTGAATTACTATCAGAAAAAGGATATCCAGTCAATCGTTTAGGAGAACCAGTTGTTGAGGTTGATGGAAAGTATCTTATTATTGATGAAAATACTGGTAAGATTGCGTTGAGTACAAGTGGACAACCAACATATACAATTTATGGACCTGAATACTATATAACTGAAAAAGATGCTTATGGAAATAATGGATATTTCATCATATCTAATATTACTCCAGGAAAGTATAAGTTAAGATATACATTCCTAGAAGGAAAATATGATGAACATACATTAACGACAAGAACATTAGGAACAACAGGAACAGTTACAGGTGTAGATGTCTATCGCCAAGGTGATCATTTACCAGATTTAGGAAATAAAGGTGTTGGAGATTCACCATCAGATTATAAAGAAGTTAATGGTTTGGTTGTACAAACAAAAGAAGCAATTCAAATTGATGCGATAGGAACAGATCCATCAACATATAAAGCATATGATGAAAAGATGACAAGTTATGATGTAGGAATTGCGCATTCGTATATTTATGGTGGATATGCTTGGTTTGACGAAAGTCCAGATCCAAATAATCCTGAGCAAACAATAAGTGATGGAATTATGGATGATGGAGAAAGAAGATTAGAAAATGTTGACATTCAATTCTATGAAGTTGATGAAGATGGAACAAGAAAAGAGACTTATGATGGAAACGGAGAGATAGCAAAAGTTACAACAGATGAGAATGGATATTTTGAAATTGCATTGTATCCATATAAGAGTTATGTTGCAATAGCTGATACAAGCCGATTAAAAGATAAAGTCTATAAACCAACTCCATTTACAATAACTACAAATCCATTGGAAAGAGCTGATGATAATGATCAGGAAATGGATAAGAATAAGAAGAATGTATCATTTATCTTTAAAACAGGACCAGTTATTGATGAGGCAACAGGAAAACCAATCATGACAGATAAAAAGAGTCATGGAAAATTCATTAAGTTAGGATTTGGATTTGTTGAAGCTGGAAAAGGATTCATAGGAAAGAATATCTTCAATGATAAAAACTATGATGGAATTAGAAATCAATATACAGATGCCCAAGGTAATGTTGTTAGTGAACCAGGAATTGATGGAATCAATTTAATACTAGAACAATACTATTATGATACAGTAGATAACAAATGGAAATATGTAGAAGATGGTGATAGAACACTTATTAGTTCAGGAGGAGCATACATTTTCCAAAATGTTAGAACAACTTATACAAGTGAAGAGGATGAAATATATTTAGCTGGATATAGAGTGAAGTTAGATACATCTACAATTCCAGAAGGATATACCCCTACAAAATATTATATGGGTAATGGAGTCTTAGATAGTGATTTACCAGTTGATAGTAATGATAGATATCGTTATCTCAGTGATATATTGATAATTGCAGATGATGTAACAGATAATCCAATTGGAGATAACATATTGGAAGTTAATGGTAGAATATATGACACATCAGATGGAATCATGATTTTGGATAATGATGCAGGATTTACGACAATGGATAAGTCAGTGATACGAGGAAAAGTCTGGGATGACAAGAACTATGATGGACAACAAAATCAATATCAAAATGCAGATGGCGATGATGTCGATGAAGAAGGAATAAGTGGAATAGAATTACAGTTAGTTCCTTACTATTATGATAATAGTTGGAAGGCATTAGGTTCAGATGTTAATGATGCATATAGACAAAAAGTGACAACAGATAAGAATGGAAATTATCAATTCACAGGTGTTCCATCGTATATTACGATAGACAATAAAGACTATATCGTATCATATAAGATTAAAGTAGTTAGTGACATATCACAAATAGACTATGCAGTTTCTAGATATCATGTAGGAAATAAATCTACAGACAGTGATCTCATCAAAGAAACAATGTTATTGAATGAAAGCAGTGATTATATTATTGTTGCTAAAAAGGTTGCAGATACAAATGACCAAGCAACAATCAATAAAGATTATGGAAAAGAAACATTAGGTAACCATACAATGTTTATTCATAACAAATTAGGATACTTTGATAAGAATAAAGTTGTGAATGTAAAAGGCTATGATGCAGGATTAAAGGCATTTGAAAAGGATAGCATAGCAGGAAGAGTCTGGGAAGACAAAGATTACAACGGAATTATGGATGAAACAGAATCTGGAATTCCAGCAGTCGAGTTAAAACTAGATAGATATTATCTAGATACAAAGACAAGCAAATGGATAAAAGATACAGATTTCAATAAAGAAAATGTCACAACAGATGCAAATGGAGACTATAAGTTTGAGGACTTAGATACATATGCATATATTGAAGGGCAATATTATTTAGCAGGATACAAGGTATCAGTTGTAACAGAACCAGATAGAGCAGTTTATGGAATCACACTTTATCGTCAGGAGACAGAGGGTCGAAACAGTGATTTAAGAAAAGATTTATCACTAAATGAAAGCAATGAATATATTATTATTGCAGATGAAACGAAAACTCCAAAAAATAATCCATATATTATTGAATATGATAATAAAGAATATGATCTAATAGAAGCAAAAGCAATGAATGAATATGATGCAGGATATATCAAATATCCAGTATCAAAGATTACAGGAAGTGTTTTTGAAGATTTAGATTATGATGGATTATTGAATGGTGAAGATGGATTCTTAGATAGTTTAAAAGAAGCTATTGTAGACAATAAGATTATTATTACAGCAACAGCATATTATTATGATGACGGATGGAAGCTATACCAACCAGAAGGAGCTGACAATCAGACATATACAGCAGAAGTCACATCAGCTGATAGTGATGGAAAATATGAAATAGAGGTTCCAACACAATTCAATGTAGATGGAACAAGTAGACTTGCTGGATATAAGTTAAATGTCAATATTGTACCAGATGGATATCATATGACGAAATATCTCAAGAACAAAGGAATAGGAGATAGTAGTCTCATTAAAAATGATGAAGTATATGAAATAACAAAAACAGGACATAAAACTGGATATCTAGGAAAGCTTGAAGAAGAGTATAAAGGTATTATTGTTGCAGCAAATCCAGTGGATAAAGAAACATTGAAAGATAATGTTAATATGCAAGAAGGATATGATGTTGCAAGAGGAAGAACACTCAAGGATTATAATGCTGGTTATACAAAGATACAAACTTCAGCTATAGAAGGAATCTCATTTGAAGATATTAACTATGATGGAATTTATGATTCTAACATAGATGAAATTCTTTCTAATGCTCAAGTAGGAATCAAGCGTTACTACTATGATAATGGAGAATGGATATTGGATAATGAAGCAGCAATTGATCCAAATACAGGTGAAGAATTATCAGAATATTATCAAACATTGACAACAGATGAAAAAGGATATTATAAATTTGATAATCTTCCTACATATAAGCAAATGAGTGAAGATGATAAAGATATTCGCTTGTATGGATATACAGTATGGTATCTAGGAGGAATTGATAGCTTAGCTGTCACAAAATATCAAATTAATAATGGTATCAATGATAGTGCTTTACAGGTTGACAGTAATCAAATTGTCAAGAAAGATGGAAGTATACCAGAAATGAAGAATGGATATACAATTGTGGCAGAAAAGGTAGAAGATATTGAAGATGAATCATTATCATATGTTGTAGAAGGATATGATATAGCAGATGGCCGAACAAGACAAAATTACAATCTAGGATTCACAAACTATCAGGAAGGTATCATTGAAGGAAAAGCTTTCATTGAAGAAGATTACAATGGTATCTTTGATGAACATGACAAAGGATTGGCAGATATTGAAGTTGGAATCAAGCGATATATCTATAATCCAAATACAAAAGAATGGGCATTAGCACAAGATGAAGAGCAAGAATATTTTGCAACAACAAAGACCGACAGTGAAGGATATTATAAATTCCAAGACTTAGGAACATACACAAGTGTAAATGGAGTCAAATATCTATATGGATATAAAGTATGGCTAATCAAAGGACTTGAGGAAACACCAGTTACAAAATATCAAACAAATCATGGTATTAATGACAATGCATTAATGGTAGAAACAAATCAAATTGTGAAGAAAGATGGTAATATACCAGAAATAAAGGATGGTTATATCATAGTTGCGGATAAACCAGAAGATTTATCAAATGTAGATCCATTCTATACAATAGACGGATATGACATTATAGCAGCAAAACGAAGAGATAACTATAATATCGGATATGTACCATATCAAATGGGAAGCATTGAAGGTATGGCATTTGATGATTTAGATTATGATGGAATCTTCACAGCAGAAGATAGAGTATTAAAAGGCGTAGAAATAGGATTGAAGTGCTATTATTATGATAGTGAAGATAAGAAGTGGCATGAAGCAGGAGCTATGCCAATTGAAGGCGAAAGCAGTCAAGAACAATATATCGCAATTACAGAGACAGATGATAAAGGATATTATATCTTTGATGAATTGCCAAGCTTTATACAAATAAGTGAGACAGAAAGATACCTTTATGGATATGAATTGTGGATGTTAAGTGAAGATGGAGATCGATTGATTACAAAATATCAAATGAATAATGGAGAGAGGGACAGTGCAACAATAGCAGCCACTCACCAGGTTATTAAGAAAGATAAGACATTACCAGAGATGAAGGAAGGATATATCATCATAGGAGATAACATCAAAGGACAAACAGATGTTAACACAAGATATGTTATCGAAGGATATGATATAGTTAAGGGAGCACATCGCATAGAATATAATATGGGATTTGTACCTAAAGAAAAATATCATATACAAGGAAATATCTGGGAAGATTTAGATTATGATGGAATTGACAATGATGATAAGAAGATGAAAGGCATCGAAGTAACATTGGAAAGATACTATTTCTTGAATGGAGAATGGCAAGAGATGGAAGAGAAGACAACAATGGAGACAGATGCACAAGGAAATTACATTTTCAATGATCTAGAAATCTATGGAACAATAGATGGACAGGATGTTGTTTATGGCTATAAGGTTAAGATTGAAGAGATACCAAATGGATATGATGTCACAAAATATCAAGTGAACAATCATGAAGATGATAGTGACATGAATGTGAAGACAGGATATCTAGAAGAAAAGGGAGCACTTATCGTATTAGCAGATAAGGCAGATGAAACAACAAGCTCAGTATACAATATTGGTGGATATAACATATCACATGGACATTCACAAGATGACTTAGATGGTGGATTGGTACCATATGGACAAGGAATGTTGCAAGGAGTCGTATTTGAAGATAACAATAAAAATGGAATCTTTGATGGCGATGAAAATGTAGTTGAGGGAGCAATTGTATATCTAGATTATCTGGTAGAAGATAGTGGAGAACAATCAATAAGTGTAGATAAGAATATGGTCTATGAAAATGGAACATATCAAAGCTTCAAGAATATGAAGTCAACAACAGATGAACAAGGAATATTTACATTTAAAAATTTACCAATAGTTGATGAAAACAACAATGTTTATCAATATCGTTTACGTATGTATAAACCAGATGGAACAGAATTTACAACAGTCTATCCATTCAAAGGACAGGCACAAGGTAAAAAGAACATATATGGAGGAAGAGTTACAAAAGCAGAAGATGTTCGTGAAAACGAAGGAATTACAAAGGATATCTTATTGGCTCAAAAGAAAGGTGAAGATAATTACTATCATCTTGAATGGGAAGTAGAAGGACAAGAATATACACGTATCTATTTAGGATATTATAGGGAAAAGAATCTTGATATCGAGATAGAGGATGTCTTAAATGAATCATATCCAAAATATCCGTCACAGCCAAAGACAAGTGATTCTTCACAACCAGAGATATTATGCGCAATGATGTTAGTTTCAGGACTATATATGACATATCAAGTGCTTGTATACAGACGTAGAAGAAGGGAAGCAGAGTAAAAGGGGGGATAACCCCTTTTCTCTTATATAAGATTATGGATAAAAAGAAAAAAGTAGGAATAATTATCATAGGAATATGTATCCTATGTCTCATAGTACATTTTGTCTTTCCACAGAAGAATAAGTATCTTATATATGAAGGTAGTGGACAAAAGGTAAATAAAGACAAGAAAAATGAAAATGATATTCTGTACATAGGAGTCAGTCAGACAACAGATAGTATACATCCATATAAGCAAGATAATGAGACTATGGATATACTTCTGGACCTTGTGTATGAGCCATTGATATATGTTAAAGAAGATGCAAGTATCAAATATGTGAATGCAGAAAAGATTACCTTTGAAAAAGAAGGGAAAGAAGCTCATATCAAGATCAGTAGCAATAAGGTATTTAGTGATAAGACGGCATTAACAGCTGATTTGATTATAGAGTCATATCAGTGGTTTATGGGACAGGATACAGCCTATAGTGAAATATTAAGAAATGTAGAAGAAATCAAGAAAATAGATAATGAGAATTTAATAATGAGATTTAAAGAAGTCAATCTTGACAATATAAAGGCATTAACAATGCCAATCGTGTATCAGCAGGATAAAAAGAGTTATTATGGAAGTACCTTCTTGGGAACAGGAGCATATCAAATCAGTCAGCTGAAGAGTCAGCAGGGAATTATCCTAGAGAGAAATAAAGAGTCGCAAAGGAAAGAAGAATATGAGAAGATAGTGCTAAAATCAATAGACTATAGGAATATAGATACAGTTATTATGAAGCAGGAGATAGATATGTTTTCCATCAATAAAGGAGAGCATTTTGAAAAAATTAAAGAAAGTGGAGCATATGATGTCTATGAGTTGGAAGAAAAACAAAAGGGATATTATTTAGTCTATAACATCAAAGAGGAAAGCATTAGAAATGCAATAGCTCATATGGTAGAAGGAAAAAGATTTTTTGAAGATACACAAGAGAAAGGAATCTATTCATCAGGGATTGTATCTGCCTATAAGGAAGGAGCGAATTATTATTCATTGATAAAATCAGGAAGCCTTAAAGGATTAAAAACAATAAAGATACGACATGATATAGATGGAGTATCATTAGGAATTTATCAAAATCTTTCAGAAACACTTAATAAAGAAGGAATAGAATGTCAAGAAGTAAGAGTAGCAATGGAAGGATATAAAGGATTCAAGGAGGATATATTGATATATCAAGGGAATTATAAAGAAGCTATAACTGAAGAGAATATTAAAGAGTTTTTTAAAGATAATTCTCAAATGGATATAGAGGAATATTATAAATATCTTGAGGAATATTTATCTAGAAAGAATATCATGACACCATTAAGTAAGGAAACAAAGTGGATAGCAAGTTTAACGACGAAAGATACGCTAGACTTCTTTGAATAAAAATATAAAGTTCTATATTAAGTTTAAAATTGTATATGTTCTTAAATAGAAAAGCTTATGATTTGATAAAGAGATTCAATTTAATTTGAATCTCTTTTTTGTTATTTTCTTATTATCAATTTAGTGTTTTGAGAAATTATTTGTTATTCTAGAGAAAGAATAGAACAGGATTGAATAACGAAAAAAGCTTTATAGAATATGGAGTGATATAAGTATTATTCTTTTTGTTGAAACCTTTTAGCAAGATTTTCAATTTGTTCTTTAGAAATACCAAATCTTTGGCAAAGATCTTCTACATAATGATTTAATTCATCAGGAGATTTATTTCTTAATTCATTTTCATCAATACCAAGCATATTCATCATACTTTTCATTTGTTCAAACATTCTTGGATTACTTTGTTGATATTGATGCATTATATCATCATAATAATTTTGAGCATTATGAAAAGCTTGTTCTTTTTTGTTATTGATCTCTTCTTGTATATTTATAAGCATATCAACCTCATCACTATCTAATCCTAAATCATTAAAATAATTGATAGCTTGTTGACATAAGATTTCTAATTCATATTGATAATTTTCATCATCTAAAGATTCAATAATTTGTAAATTTTGATAAAATTCATTGATTTGTTGCTTTTGAAATGAAGTTAATTCTAGATCTTCATATTCATTATTCTCAATATCATGTAATACAAGATTAATATAATGTTCTATTTTTTCATACATTGTCATTTGAAAGTCAATATCAATATTTGTAAGATGTGAAAGAGCATCAATAAAATTTTCGATATCAATATTTTCATCTTCTATAAAATACTCATTATCATTTGTCTTGATAATTCCTTTTACATTTTGATGTCGATGTTTCTCAAGTGAAAGGGAAAGTATATCTTTAAATCTAAAAGATCCTTTTTGATTGAGTTGAAAATAAATATTATCTAAATTGATAATCATACCTGTACTTCCATTTTGTTCATGGCTTGTATCAACAAAAATCACAATATCTAATATTTGATTGTTTCCATATAAATAGATAGCATTTCCTATTTGTTGAGGAACGTTCTGGTATATATAATATTGTCCTTTTTTTACTATCCTTTCATTAATATAAAATAATAAGTCATCTTTAGTCATAAAATCATCCTTTCTTGTTTATTCTATCAATTTTGTTAAAAAAAGAAAATACTATTTCTCATATGAAATGTAAACTGTAGATTGCAATTTTATAGAAAGTTGTCGTGTAAAGAAGCAATTTAGATATTTGGTAAAGAAAACATAGATTTATGTTTATTGAACATGATATAATAGAAGCAATAAAGGTTGAGGGAATATTATGAACAAAAAAGAAAAATTAAGACAACAGTTATTAGAACAAACATTTGGAAAAAATGCTAAAAATAGAAGATTGACTCCACTAGATATGAAACAAGATATCGATAGTTTTTCAGGAGAACTGGAAGATATATTAAAATTTCAACAAGATCATATCACAGAGTTATCACAATCTTTAAGCCAAGAAGATATTGATAGATTAAATCATGAAATGGAAAAGGATTTTGGAGTTAAGATTGTTTCATCAAAAAAAGAAGTTGATGTTGATTTGTTGAAAAAAGTTGAAGATGACTTAAATAAAAAATGGCGTTATGATGATATGATTCATCAATTGCTATCATCCATGAAAAAAGTTACTTTAATGAATAAGAATGAATATTCTTTTCTGTTTTATAATGTTGATGGAAATGATGTAAAAAATATCATGAGTGATTATGCAAATATGGTTTATGAAGAAAAGATAGCATATTTTAGTTTTCTTAATTATACTCAGCAATTAGATGTTTTTTATCAAGATATATATCGTTGTTTATATGGAAATGAAAAGATGATTGTTATTGATTATTTGGAACTTTTGCCTATACCATTTATGCAACCTTTATTATCTTTATTAAAAAATAAAGAAATGGTACTTACAAAAAGATATGTTGAAGTCAATGGATGTTTAAAAGAAACTAATAATCAATTGGTTAAAGACGCCATATCATCGTTGAAATGGGAAAATAAATATATTATTTTAATAACACATGACTCACTTAATCATTTAACCAATCAATTTGGTGATCCATTTATTAAAGGGATTGATGAATGTATTGAATATCATCAATTAAAAAAAGAAGATTATCAACAACTCTTATTAGATAAGTATAATATATGGAAAGAAAATGTTGAAAAACATATTCATATTGTATGGAATGATTGTCAAATTTATGAATACTTATTAGATAAAAAGATTGTGCTGGAGGATATTGATAATTACTTTGATCAGATTTTTGAAAAGTTGATTGATTTTAAAGAACAATATCAATTATCACAAGTTAGTTTTCTTTATCAAGATAATCAGTTATATATTCAAATAATGAATGAAAAGATAGATATATTTAAAGAAAATGACAGTCAATTTAATGATATAGATCAACAATTACAAGAACTTGTTGGATTACAAGAAGTAAAAGATTATTTAAAATCTTTGAAACAGTATTATGAAACTATGCAAAAAAGAAAACAACAGGGAAAGAAGGTTATGGAAGTTAGTAAACATATGATTTTTACTGGACATCCTGGGACTGGAAAAACTACTGTTGCGAGAATTTTAGCACAGTATTTAAAATCATTAGGTATATTGAAAAGTGGACATTTAATAGAAGTTTCTAGGAAAGATTTGGTAGGACAGTATGTGGGACATACAGCTGTACAAACCAGTCAAGTCATTACTTCTGCATTAGGTGGTGTTCTATTCATAGATGAAGCTTATTCTTTATATCGTGGTAAAGATGATAGTTTTGGCTTAGAAGCAATTGATACGTTGGTAAAAGCAATGGAAGATAATCGTGATGAATTTGTTGTGATACTTGCTGGTTATCAAAAAGAAATGGAACTTTTTTTAGAATCTAATTCAGGCTTACGTTCGCGTTTTTCTAATATTATAGAGTTTAAGGATTATACAGGTGAAGAACTTTATCGTATTGCATGTTCTATTGCAAAAGGAAAAGAATATATCATAGATGAGTCATGTAAAGAACCACTTATTACATATTTACAACAAACAAATCAAAAAGAAAGTGGAAATGGAAGATTAGCTAGAAATATTGTTGAAAAAGCAATTATTCATCAAGCAACAAGAGATTGCCAAGATGACTTATTGATATTAGAAGATTTTGGATTGGAAGGATGTGAGAATCGTTGAGAAAGAAGAATATAGAAGTTGTTCATTATCCTTCATTGATACCTTTTATTATTATAGGTGTTATTTATATGATAGGAACATTTGTATTACCTATGTATAAATTTTATAGTTATATTATTTTAATTGCTTTATGTGTAGGTATTTATATTTTATTAAGAAAGATGAATGTTTTTAAAGATCAAATTGTAGAAATCGAAAAACCAATAGAATATGAATATAGTGAGTTAGAGGAGATATGTCAATTGGGTTATGAACAAGTTGAATCATTAAAGACACTTGTTGTATCTATTGATAATGTGGAACTTATTAATAATATTAATGATATTATTAAAACAAGTGAAGCTATTTTGAATTTGGTTGAAGAAAATCAAAGTTTATTTAAAAAAGTAAGAAAGTATTTTCATTACTATCTTGCAGAAATTATTCGTATTGTTCAACAATATGATGACTTTGAAGAAGATTCCTTAAATAGTCAAAATACAAAGATTTCTAAAGAAAAGATTGAAACGACGATTGCTAAAGCAAACCAAAGTTTTTTAGATTTTTATAATGATTTATATGATGGAAAAGCCATGGATGTCAATGTGGATTTGAAAGTTTTTGATAGTATGTTAAATAAATTAGATTGAGAGGATGAAGAAAATGGAAGAAGGAAAGATTCAATTAACATTACCAAAAGAGGAAAAAGAGGATATAAATTTAACTTTACATCCTGAAGAAAAGAAAGAGGAAAAACCTGAAAAAACTATTGAAATTGTGAAGATGGAAGATAGTTTATCTAAAGAGGAATTAAAACAGGTAGAAGATTTTTCAAAACAAATTGATATTAGTGAAACAAATGTTATTTTACAATATGGGGCAGATGCTCAAAAGAAAATTGTAGAGTTTTCTGATACTGCTTTAAATAAAGTGAAGACAAAAGATTTGGGACAAATTGGTGATATGATAGGTGGTCTTGTAACTGAATTAAAAGGATTTAATACAGAGGAAGACAAAGGTGGTTTTTTAGGATTGTTTAAAAAGGCTGGAAATAGAGTTGCAGCATTAAAAGCAAGATATGATAGTGTAGAGAAAAATGTTGATAAAATTACAGGTGTATTAGAAGATCATCAAATTCAGTTAATGAAAGATATTGCTTTATTAGATGAACTATATGAACATAATTTAATCAATTTTAAACAATTAACAATGTATATTTTAGCTGGAAAGAAACGTTTACAGGAGGCCAGAGAGGTAGAATTACCAAAATTGGTTGAGAAAGCTAAAAAGACAGGGTTACCTGAAGATTCACAAGTTGCTAATGATTATGCAAGTTTCTGTGATCGTTTTGAAAAGAAATTACATGATTTAGAATTAACACGTATGATTTCTATTCAAATGGGACCTCAAATTCGATTAGTACAAAATAATGATACTTTAATGTCTGAAAAGATTCAATCTACATTAAACAATACAATTCCTTTATGGAAATCTCAAATGGTGTTAGCTTTAGGTGTTGAACATTCTAAACAGGCTATGGAAGCTCAAAGAGAAGTTACAGAAATGACAAATGAATTATTAAGGAAAAATGCTGAAACATTGAAAATGGCTTCTATTGAAACTGCTAAAGAAGCAGAACGCGGTGTTGTTGAAATGGAAACACTTCAATTTACAAATAAACAATTGATTGAAACATTAGATGAAGTTATGAAGATTCAAGATGAAGGACGTCAAAAACGTCGTGAAGCTGAAGTGGAATTATCGCGTATTGAAAGTGAATTAAAAGCAAAGTTATTAGAGGTTAGAAATTAATATGAGTTATACTAAAAAAAGTATAATTGTTAAGGGAATTGTTATTATTGTTATTATTTTGAGTAGTTTATTGAATGGATATTTACAAATGAATCGTAAAGCTGAAAAAGTAGAAAATATTTTTATGAATGGAGAAGATAAAAATGGTCTTTCTATTCATTATGATTTAGAGAAAATTGATGATAGTATGTCTTATTGCATTTCTTTAGCTAAAGCTAATCAACAGGATAATCATCAATATATAAAGAAATTAAATACATTACATCAACAGTTTTTATCATTAGAGTCAGTTAAAGAATATAGTCAATGGTATACAGATGTGAAAGATGTTTATCCATTAGCTATAGGGTATTTAGAAGGTCTTGAGTTAAGCAAAGAACATCAGAAAATGTTATCTAAATATCAAGCTACATATAAATCAGCAACACATACAATTAGCTATTCATCTTATAATCAATATGTAAGAGATTATAAAGAAGAAACAAGTGGAGTAATAGCAGAAGTTATAAAAAAATTAACTGGTGTAAAGGAGGTTAGTGTTTTTGATTAAAAAATTAAGTGTCTCATTTCTTGTGTTTCTATTATGTTTGGTTCCAGCTTTTGCCTTAAGTGTTCCCAAGCAAGATAGTTGTATATATGTAAATGATTATGCAGGAGTAATAAGTGAAAGTACAAAAAAATCTCTTATTTCCATGAATGAATCTTCAGATTATTCTACAGGTGGGTATGTTGTTGTAGCAACATTTGATTTTGTGGAAGGGGATTTACATGATTATGCATACAAACTTTTTAACGAATGGGGAGTAGGAGATTCTAAGAATAATAATGGAGTATTATTAGTCTTAGATATTGGCAATGAAAATTGTGCGTGGATTATAGGGACAGGATTAGAAAGTACTTTAAGCGATGGACGTTGTCAGTCAATTATTGATGATTATTTCAAAGAAGACTTTTTAAATAAAAAATATGATAAGGCTGTTTTAAATACAACCAAACAGTTTCTAAAATATATTGAGAATGGAAACTTTAAAGTAAAGGATAACCAATCAGGTATTTTTGGAATAGATATGGAAAATATATTTATTATTGGAATAGTTTTATTTTTAATCGTTATATCAGTCATTGCTTCTGCACTTTCACCTAGAAGAAGTAGTGGAGGATATAGACCTAGACGTAGATATCATAGACCGCCACCACCACCTCATCATGGACCAAGTAGACACTATGGACCACGTCCTACAAGAAGAGGACCTGGTAGCTTTGGAGGACCTGCTTCTAGAAGTCCAAGACCAAGTCGAAGACCATCTCAACCAAGATCAAGCGGTGGAACACATCATAGTGGAGGAAGTAGTAGAGGAACTGGTGGAACATTAAAATAAAGGAGTTCATATATGATAGATAAAAATGTTTGCGATGTATGTCGAAGAAAAGTAAATAAGATTAATAATATAGCAAATGTATTAGAGGGAAGTGTTCTATGTTCTCGTTGTTATGAAAAACTTGAAGGATTTAAGATTATCAAGAAATATCAAGATGTTAATGTACTGGAAGAAGAAAGAAAAAAGTATGTAGATATTATGCATAGATTAGATTATCCTCAAAAGGTTATTGACGATTTACAACTTCATTTTGACAAAAAGAGAAACTTCATTATTGCTGAAAATGAAGTGAAACATTATCTTGTATCCACAAGTTCATATTTAGAAGGGTATACAATTGATGAATATTTAGGGGTTGTATCAGGACACGTTGTTGTTGGTCCAGGATTCTTTTCATCCTTTAATGCAACAGTGGCTGATTGGACAGGAAGTGAAGCTGATACTTATACAGATAAGCTTGATTCAGCACAAGAAGTTGCACAAAGAAGAGCAATATTGAAATCTATGCAACTGGGTGGCAATGCTTTGATTGCAATAGATATAGAGCATACAACTTTTTTTAGAGATTTAATGGGAGTTGTTGTGACTGGAACAAGTGTAAAAGTGCATAAAAATAAGCAAATAAAAGATGCTGATTAAGTGATATGATAACCTCCTAGTAGACAGTGTAAATAATTAAGGCTCCGTGTCAAGAGTGGAGGATTAAGGGATAGTTATCGAGAGATAGCTATTCCCTTTTTACGTTCTTTAAAGGTAAAAGTATAACTATAACCTAAATGAAGAATAATTCTCTTTCTTAAG
>JAETUM010000015.1 GCA_021768625.1 Candidatus Stoquefichus sp.
CTTTCTTCCTTCTTTGATTTTCATAACAATCAAAGAAATTATAGCAATCAAAAATATAAATCCATAAATAATAGGTCGTAGATACTGATTAAATAATCATTAATACAAAAGCCACAGCAAAATGACGAGGTAAGCAACAATGGCAACATTAAATACTATTTCTGATGTACTAATAATAGCAATGTTAGTAGTGTACATTGGTATATTGTTTTACAGTGCAATAAGTTCTTGACAAACAATAGTTTTGTAAGTATAATAAAATAAGAAAAGATGAAAGAAACCGAGCAATTGGTTTCTTTTTTGTGCTTTTTAAAATTAAATTGTATGTTTATTAATGAAAGAAAGGGTGAGTTTATGAAATGGCAAAATAGCTCATAGATTAATTAAAAGTAAAATAAGTAAGTGCTTTAAACACGGAAAGGAACGAATTAAATTATGAAAACAAAAAAGAAAAATATCTTAAAGAGAATGATGTCAGTTATATTGACCGTTCTTATGGTATTATGCAGTGTACCTATGACATCATTTGCAAGTGGTATGAATTTAGGTCAGCAGAATAACAATGCTGAAATTGACATATCAGTTTCAACGCATTATGGACACGAACTTCATACCACAACAGTAAATGGACAGACATATCCATTGTTTTGTATAGAATATGGCAAAAAAAGCCCATCTGTTTCAACTCTTGGAAGTCAAGGTCGTCCAGCAGATGCAACTTCTCTTGAAGCAGCAGAATGGATTTTTGCAGGATATTATATGGTACACGGCAATGATATTGATTGGCTTGATATGGCTTATGCACAGAAAAAAACTTGGGAAATTACAGGAAGCAATACCTCTTGGACATTTTCTGATGCAGGCTACAGAGCTTGGTGCGAACAAGCTGAAAGAAATATGAGAAATATTGAAGCCAAGCCTTCATTTGATGGTCAAAATCTTGGAAAGTTTTTAGCAGGTAAATCATATTCAATTCCAGATACTAATGGAGTATTAAAAGATTATCCTGCATTTGAACAAAATAAAAATGATGGAATAATTATCATTCACGAAGCAAATTCTAATGTCCTTACTATTACTATTGATAAGAATTGCACTAAAGAATATTTTGCTTTAGAAGATATAATTTATAAGCAAATGACAGGTGACGATGCAAATTGTTTAATATATAATGCAAAAACAGGTGGTACTCAAAAACTTTTATATTCTGCATATTATGACCCTGTGGATATAGTATTTTCTGGAAATGTTACTCCACTTGGCAAAACAGAAATCACAAAACAAGACCATTGGGGAGCATCAGTTAATGGTGCAAGATTTGGTTTGTTTACAGATGCAGGTTGTACAAATAAGGTAGCAGAAGCCACATCAAATGGCGGTAAAGTAGTATTTGAATATTTAGAGCCAAAAAACTACTTTGTAAAAGAATTGTCAGCTCCACAAGGTTATTTGTTAGATGAAAAGGTAATAAGCGTAAATGTTGAAAGCAATAAAACAGCTACTTCAACAGTTATCAATGATGAGCCTACAGGTAATATTACATTAACAAAAGAACTTGATACCAGAAAAACAAATGGTAAATTTGGTGATGTAAAGATATGGGAAGCCACATATACTCTTATGGCAAAAACTGACATCAAGAGTAAAGCAGGTACTCACACCTTCTATAAAGCAGGTGAAGTAATCAGCACGAAATATATTACCAATAAAGACGGTTTCACAGGTACAGTTACTTGGGAAGGACTACCACTTGGTGAATATACAGTTTTTGAAGAAACAGCACCGTATGGAACTTTTAAAGATACTAACAGATATGATGTAACATTATCATACAAAGACCAGACAACACCAATTATTATTAATAATACAACCAAAAGTATAGATGTACTGAAATCTATGAAAGTAAACATCTATAAAACAGGAACAAACGGTGATGCTGTTGTATTAGACGGTGTTGAAGGTGCAGAATTTACAATTAAGCTCAAAGCAGATTATGAAAATGCTCTGGCACAGGGTTACACATATAACGAAATCTGGGCTACAAAAAATGATAGTGGAAAATGGGAAGTTAATGGCAAGGCTGTTAATGTTTCAGATGCAAGAGTGGAACAGGCTCTTAAAATTGCTCCTAACTATGATGTGATTACTACAGATGCCGAAGGTAATGCTGTAAGTACATATCTTCCATTTAGTTGGTATATCTGCAAAGAAACAAAGACCCCAAAGGATTTTGAAAGCTGTAAAGATTTTTCATTTGAAATTAAAAATGATGAAAGCGAAATGTCTGTTGAAAAGCAGGTGAAATTTATTGTTCCTAACAATAAGCCTTTTGAAGCTCCTGTAAAAATGATTAAAGTTGATGCTGATAGTGGAAAATTAGTTACACTTACATCAACAAACTTCAAAATCAGAGCAACAGAGAATATTTATGATACTTCTACAGGAAGTGTAAAATATGCTAAAGGTGAATTTGTTAAAGCGAAAGTCGGAAATTCTTGGTATGATGAATTTATGACTAACAGTGATGGCTATGTTGTTCCGACAACAGGCAACACATACGCATCAACAAATGATGAAAAGGGAACAGTAACTACACCATTTAAGTTACCTGCTGGCAACTACGAAATTTGTGAAATAAAAACAGCAAAGGGCTTTTTAGTTCCAGACGGAAATAAACCATTTGTTATTACGAATGTATTAGGAAATGATACAGATGCAGATGGTGATGTCATTGTTCCTGTAACAATTAAAAATAAACAGCCTAAAGCAAATCTGATAATTAACAAAGATTTTGAGTTAAGAGAAGGTATGGATTTATCTCTTATTAATGTTGATTATACTAAAGTAGCTTTTGAATTAACAGCAGCCGAGAATATTATTGATATGGCTGATGGAAGCATTGTCTATGAAAAAGGCTCAACAATTGACACATATCATCTTGATAAAAACGGAAAGTTGGAAATCAATGATTTGTGGATTGGCGAGTATAATTTCAAAGAGGTTTCAACGATAGATGGTGCTGTTCTTGATGACACTGTATATTCTGTAAAGTTTGAAGCAAAGGACAGTACAACAAAAGAATATACAGAAACCTTCAGTATAGTAAACTATACAACCGAACTTGATATTAGTAAAACTGATATTACAGGAGAAAAGGAAATTGAAGGTGCAGAACTAACAATTGTTGATAAGGACAACAATATTATCGACAATTGGATTTCAACTACTGAAAGTCATAAAATTGAGGGCTTAAATGTTGATGAAACATATACACTTATTGAGGAAATAGCAAGTAATGGTATCGTAACTGCTAACTCTATTGATTTCACAGTAACAAATACAGCCGAAGTTCAGAAGGTAATTATGAAGGATAAGGCTGTTGGAATTACAAAAACAGATATTGACGGAAATATTGTCAAGGGTGCTGAATTACAAATCACTAATGATAAAACAAAGCAGATTGTTGACAAATGGACTACAGGACAGCATTTGTTTGATGTAACAGATGAAATGAAAGCTGATTTGTCAGAAGGTAAAACAGTATCAGACTTGTTTATTAATGAGAATGACAGTACAGTTAAATATGTTATTACACCAATTATGGATAGTAATAATTATTCATTGACGCTTCAAAGTGATGGGGTTACAGATTATTATGTGATTGATATTAATGGTGATGAAACAATCCATTTAGCAAGCGGTCTTATTGAAGAAAATTCATATACTGCGACTGAAATCTCAACACCGTCTGAATTTGTTACAGCAACACCAATTCAATTTGATGTAACATCAGAAAAGGAAAATCAGCTTATCAGTATGATTGATAAAAAAGTAGAAATTTCAAAGGTAGATGTTACAACAGGCGAAGAATTGGAAGGTGCGGAGCTTTCAATTTCTGATAAAGAAGGCAATATTATTGAAGAATGGACTTCTACAAAAACTGTACACGTTGTTACAGGCTTGGAAGAAGGAAAAACTTACATATTGACTGAAAAGACAGCACCGTATGGCTTCGAGATTGCCGAAAGTATTGAATTTACAGTAAGTACCGATAAGCAGACACAGAGAGTTGTAATGAAAGATGATTATATTTATTCATCTGTAAGAGTTATAAAATGTGATATTACAACAAAGAAGCCAATTGTTTCAAATGAGTTTGAATTTTCAATTTATGCAGATAAGGAATGTACACAGCTTATTTCAACAAGCGGAGCTAACAAAGACGAAGGTACAGCTTTGTTTGAAAGGCTGAAATATGGTACATTCTATATTTGTGAAACCAAAGCTCCGTTAGGTTACTCATTAAGCGACCAAGTTGTTGAAATTGTAATCAATGAAAATGGTGTTACTGCTGATGGAGTAAGTCTTGAAGAAAGTGATGGAGTTTATTCATTTGAATATTATGATGAATTATTGCCTATTATTAATACAGGTGATGTTAATAATACAGTAAAATTAGCTGTAATGGGTGGATTACTTGTTGTATTTATTATTATTTTCGTTCTTGTAAGCAAGAAAATGAAAAAGAACAAAAAATAATATTCAAGGGTGTATCTCAACTTTTAAATGAGAATGTTAGAGTAACAAACACAAAGCAAGGAAGAAAGAATATTCTTCCTTGCAATATTAAGAGGTGAGCGTTATGAATACAAAAGAAAAAAAATCAATCAGAAAAATATTAGCAATATTATTTGTAGTTGTAGTCTTTGCTACAATTCCTGTATCAACAGTATTTGCAAGCGGTGATACAAGAACATCTACAACAACCACGAAACAAACAACTGTGAGTGGCTGTGAAGATGATAAACATAGTATGCCAATAGGCGATATTGGAAAATGGTTTAACAACAAAGCCGAATTACAAACATATGTTAATGGAGTAATTGCTGAATGGCGAACAAAACTTGTTAATGGAACAATAACACAAGAAGAATATAATAAAAACGCACCTACAGGATATGAAGCGTGGTCTTGTGCAAAATGTGGTATGTGGACAGGGAATTTTAAATATCGTGATGTAACAGAGCCATCAACAAGTCATACACACACTTGGGATAATGGTGTAGTTACGAAACCTGCAACCTGTACCGAAAAAGGTGTAAAAACATATACTTGCAGTGGTTGTGGGGAAACCAGAACAGAAGCAATTGCAGAAACAGACCATAATTATATAGCAACTGTAATCAGACCTACTTGTACAACAAGTGGTAAAACAATTCATAAGTGTTCAAATTGCAATTCATCTTATGAAGATGGTTTTATTGAAGCAACAGGACACGATTACAGATATGTAGCCAATAATGATGGAACACATAAGAAAATATGTAAAGCCTGTTCTTATACTGTTACTGAAAATTGTAACAAGGTAAAGCAAGGCGATTATTATGTTTGCAGTGAGTGTTCGGCAAAGTATGAAGATACTAAACCAACAGAGCCAAGTACAGAGCCACCGACAAGCCACACGCATACTTGGGATAATGGTGTAGTTACAAAACCTGCAACCTGTACTGAAAAAGGTGTAAAAACATATACTTGTAGTGGCTGTGGCGAAGCCAGAACAGAAGCAATTGCGGAAACAGGTCATAAATATGTGGCGACTGTAATCAAACCGACTTGTACAACAAGTGGAAAAACGGTTTATAAGTGTGAAAACTGTAATTCTTCCTATGATGCAGACTATATTGAAGCCACAGGACACGATTATAAATATGTAGCCAATAATGACGGTACACATAAGAAGGTATGTAATATTTGTTCTGATACGGTTATTGAAAGCTGTAGCAAGGTAAAACAGGATAATTCTTTTATATGTAGTTATTGTAAGGCTGTGTATGATGATGCAACAGTAACAGAGCCATCAACTGACCCTGTTACAAAGCCAAATCCGACAGAGCCAAGCACCAATAAGCCTACAAAACCGTCAGAGCCTACTACAAGCCCAAATGAAAATACAACGGACAAAGACAATACTGATGTTACATCTGTTGTAAAAGACGAAAATAAGGCTACCACAGAGGACGAGAACAGCACCGCAGACAACATTAATAAGAACACAGACAAGAAAAGTCCAAAAACAGGAGCAGAGATAATTGATACAGGTGATAATGCACCAATGAATATCATAATTCTTTGTGCAAGTGCTGGATTGATTGTTCTGGCTGTAGTATTAATGCTGAAAGCAAGACAAAATAAAAATTTGACAAATATCAAAATAGAATAACAAACATTAAAATAATAAAAGTGGCAAGTTCGAGCCATAAATCGAAACTTAAAAAAGCGGTAAGTCTGTACCGTAAATTAGACCTCAAAAAAGCAGATATTCCTTGCTGTAAGTAGGAACATAAAAAAAGAGAAACGAGATGGGCTTTATAAGTTCATCTCGTTTTGTTAATAGCGATTTTTAAACAAATTTGATAAAACTACTTGAATTATGAAATAAATTATGGTAAAATGAATATAATAATAAAGCATCTATGTGTTGATGTAAAAGCAGTTCTCACATCTGTCAAAGTGATAATAAAGCGGTTATCGTATCCGTTAAAAACGACAATAAAGCAGTTCTCACATCTGTCAAAGTGATAGTAAAAGAAGATATGAGAGAGTGTGATAAGCACCCTCTCATATTTCATTATAGGAAGTGAAAAAATGAAATGGTATGCCCTTAATAAAGAATATGTAAATTATTTAAAAAGATATGATTGTATCGTGCCAGATATTGAATATACAGGGCGACTTAAATGCTTTTTAGGAGTTGTCTTTAAAGGCGATAATGGAATAGATTACTTTGCTCCCTTAACATCATATAAGCCTAAATTTACAACTATGAAAAACGATATTGACTTTTTCAAAATAGTTGGCACACAGGGTAAAATTTATGGTGCTATTGATATTAATAATATGTTGCCTGTATCACAAAGTGAATATACAGAAATCACTTTATATAATTTACCAACATTTAGAGAGTTCAACAATAAAAGAGAAATAAAATATTATTGGAAATTATTAGAAACAGAATTATCTTGTATTAATGAAAAAGTTTTATTAGATAATGCAGAAAAATTATATAGATTTGTAATGCAATACCCTAATAGTCCTCTGGCTCAAAGATGTTGCAACTTTTCTTTATTAGAAGAAAAATGTATTGAATATAATAGAGTACAATCTTTATTACCAGAATTAAAAAGGATTACTCAAAAAGAAGATTTGTATTATATTTATGACAATCTTGATAATAAAGATAAATTTGAAAATGTTGTTATACAGATAGAGAGTACAGAAGGAATTACAAATGTTCAAGAATTAAGTCGAGAGAAAATAAATAACTTTAATCGGAATGATACAAAAGAAATAAATATTTTTGATGATTATGACGATTATGATTATTAGTAAAAACAACTATTGACATAAAAACATAAGTTTGGTATAATAATATTGATGTAGAGAGAAACCTATAGAAATTGGGTTTCTCTTTTTGCGTTTATAAATGTTAAAAAGAAAGAAGTGATAATATGAAAAGACATATTATACAGGTAAATGAACTTTATCAAGTAAAACAGGAAGTAACGAATGGTAATTATTTCTATGTAAATTTTGTAAACAATGATATTTACCAAGCATTAATTGTAAAATCAAATGATATAAGGGCATTAGAAGCATATTTTGCTTTTGGAAAACCTAATACAAAAATAATAGGTATTGCATTGCCAAGACCAGATGATATAAAACCAAGTCTGACTATTACAGAAATACCAGAATATGAAAATCTAAAAAATGTTAATATTAAAGACATCTACAGACAACATTATCCGCAGGATAAAGAGGGATTGTTTATTAATGATAAAGCAAACTTGCTTGACTTGGCAGATGCAATAGTAAAGGACGAAGATGTGTATAGTGTTATTGTAGTTAGAGATAGTATAGTAAGAGAAAGATTATTTGTTGAACTTTCTAATATGCTTGATGTTAATTATGATGTTATTTATGATGCTTGGATTAGAATTGGTGCAGATAGTAAACCGAAAGTATTGGATAATAAAACTATCACTGAAATAAATGAAGCGTATAAATGTGGTGATATTTTTGCATTAGACGGAATTTCATCTGCATTAAAAGAAAACCATTTTGAAGAAGATAGTACAGAAATGAAACTGTTAGATTTTTGCTATCGTATGAATTACTTATTAATCGAAACCGAAACAGAAGATTATGCAAGTGGTTATAATAATGAAATTCTTGAAGTATATAACAAGGTTAAAGGTGACTTATTTGAAAAAATAATGCCAAAGGAAATAGCAAATTCAATCTTTGATGGTAGTTACGGAACAGTTAATAACAATAAAGAACAAGATAAGGAAGATTACGATATATGACAAAACATTATTATAAATATTTTATATCTTATTATTATTTATGGCGACCAAAGTCAAACTTCTTAAGTATGACGAATAAACCATATCAGCAAGATATTGCAAATGTTACTATAATTCGTGACAAACCAATTGAAACAGATGAAGATTTAATCAGTATAAGGACAGATATAGCGAAGATGTTAGATGCAGTAAAAGATATTGCAGACGAAAAAGTTATCATTATTTCTTTTCAGTTAATGAAGGAATATGACGAAGAAAGTGAGGACTGATACAAATGAAAGTATGGATTGGAAATCTTGGAAAATACAATGAAGGTGAGCTTGTAGGCGGTTGGTTGGAACTTCCTGTGCATCAAGACGAACTCGATAAGTTCCTTCGTGAAGTAGTCGGTTTACAGCTTACAAATAAGGAAGTAGATGAAGCTCTTGCAAAAGATGGTGTATGTTACGAAGAATATATGATTAACGATTGGGAATGTGAACTTGATTGTGTTGAGTATCACGAATATGCTAATCTTGAAGAACTTAACAAATTGGCAGCATTTATTGAAATGTCAAATGATATTGACAAAGTAAATGCGTATTGCCAACATCAAAATATTTCAGACATAAATGAAGTCTGTAATGTTATAGCACAAGAGGACGATATACACATTTCATCACCAGATTATCAAGCTACTTTAAGTGATGAAGAATTAGTTGGTTATTGGTACATTGATGAAGTATATGGTGGAATTGAAGAATATATTAGAAACTCTGCATTTGATAGGGGCAGTATTGAAGATTACTTTGATGTAGAGAGTTTTGGTCGTGATTTAAGATTAAATTATTCTTATGACGACAGTATGCCAGAAACCGCAGGAGAATATTGGTGTTCAGATGAATATGCTACAGATGAAGAAATCGGACAGGCATATATTGATGAATGTGGTTTCGATAGCATAACAACAGAAGAACTTGAAAGCCATTTTGACTATGAGCAATATGGCAGAAATATATTATTTGATGAATTCGACGTTATTATTAATGAATGGGGGCATCAAGAAATTATTGATTACAGCGAAGAAATAGATGTTGATTATTATAATTCTGACGAGCTGTATCAAATGGTTGAAGATGATATTGGAAGTAATGATGTCAAAGAGTTGGTTAATGTAGATATTAACGAGCCAGATATAACAGAAGATATGTAAAGGGGTAAAAAATGAACAGTGAAAGATTTTATGAATTAAAACAGGATATTATGTCACAAGATGAAGAATTAGATAATATTGCTATTGAATTATTAGCATTATCTGTTCTTAATGATTTAAGTGATGATTATTTCTTCTGTGATTATGACGATATAATTGAAGTAGCAAATGATTGGCTTGTAAACAACGGTAAAGAGATTAATAATATAAAATTCGTTCTGGAATTAAAATATGAGGAACTTGCAGATAAATATTATGATGAAATTAATGAGGATTATGAACAGGATATATAATAAAGGAGTGTGAGATTTATGGAACTTGATGAAAAAGAAAAATCTCAAATATATTCATTACAAGAGCTTATAATAGTTGCGGAAAAGGTATTAACTAATGCTCCAGAGGAAGAATATTGTACAGATTATGAAAACGAACTATATTCAGATATTGCCAACATTATGGAATATAAGGAATATATTGAAGATTTAGTTAATGAATTGAAAACAAATGAAATAGAAAAGGACATAACTGATGATATGTTATAGAAAGGCAGTGATATAGAACTTGAAAAGTGATAAAAAACAAAATAAAGGCAAGATGTTAAAAACACTTGCTTTTTTCTTGCTTTTAGGAATAGCAATTTTGTTTTTTCTTATTGGTAGCACTGTTGTTAATGATTATGGCGAATATAAAGAAGTTGAAGATACACAACAGGAAATAATTGATGATGTTGTTACAGAGAACGAAGAAACACCTTTTACTGTAAACTGGAACAAACTAAAATCAATTAATAACGATATTGTGGCGTGGATAAGAATTCCAGATACAAATATTAGTTATCCTGTCGTGCAGGGGAGCAGTAATAACCAGTATCTTCGTAAAAATATTTATGGCAACTATTCAAGAGGTGGAGTGCCTTTTGTAGATGCAAATATATCGCAACCGTTTGAATGTTCAAACACAATTATATATGGACACAATCTTGCAAATGGTGCAATTTTTTCACAGTTAAAGAATTATTCAAAAAATGAATTTGCAGAAGAACATAATATTGTATATATGTATTTGCCAACAGGTGAGATAAGAGAATATAAAGTGTTTTCATTTCATATAGTACAGGCTACAGATAAAAACATTTATGACCCTTATGTTGAAAACCTTGAAGAATATAAGGGTTATATGATGCAGAACAACAAGATAACAAACAACGATATGGAAATACAGATGTCAGATGAAGTTATCACATTATCAACCTGTACTAATAAGGGTGAAAGCAGATATGTACTTCATTGTATATATAACAAAGAATAGTTAATGAAAAGGAGTAAAAATGGGAAAAATTCAAAATTATTATAAAAGCTCAATAGAAGAAGCATCAATTGATAGTTATGGATATAACTTTTTATGTATTTATGGCTCACACATTAATGGTAATTATATTGCAATTATTAATTGGGGAGTATCGGCAGAATTATCGTCATTTCCTAATGACATAACTTATAATGCTATGTCAATTGCAGAAGTATTGGAAAAAATCCCACAGACAAAAGCCAATGCTTCTAATATAGCTTATGATATAGCAAATGCAATAGCTCCAAGACTTAAAGCTATGAGCGATAAAGAAAATATAAAAAATGATTATGTTCAAGAAAAATTAGAATTATTTGATGCAATAATTGATAATAAATGTGAAATTGATGGTGTTCGTGAAACAATTGAAGAATTGATTGATTATGGAGCTGATGAAAATATATTAATTGCTATGAATTTTGACAATGATGATATTGACAATGTTTTTGAAGAACGCAAAAACGAAGATATTGATAAGTGTGAGTAATTTGACAATTGTCAATAGACAAAGGAAGTGGTGTTAATGATTGTTATAAATACATAACAACATAAAAATACAATACAGAAAGAGAGGACTACAAAATGAAATCATTACTTATGACACTATGTATGTTGTCACCGCAATTAATGGAAGTAACAGCACAAGCGAATGATGGAACAAACACTAAAAAACTCATTTTGATGGGTGGCTTGTTGGTCGCATTTATTGTGGTGTTTGTTCTTGTAAGTAAGAAAATGAAAAAGAAATAAATAAGAAATGAGGTAAAAGATTATGAGTAAATTAAAAAACAATATTATGAGAAATAAAACAAAGGTTGCTAAAGTAGCATCAGCAATTTGGTGCTTTTTATTAATGACAGCTATGTTTTCAATGACCGTTTATGCCGATACAGGTACAATTGATAAATTTATTGAGTTTGTATGTGAATGGTTAATTAAAATCGGTGCAGTCGTAATGATGGTAGGCGGTGTAATGTTTGCTTTGGGTTGGCAGAGAGAGGACGCTGACGGAAAAACAAGAGGTCTGCAAACACTGATGGCAGGTGCAATGGTGGCAGCAATCGGAGCATCACCATCAATCTTTGGTTTATAAAAATAAAGGATAGTGACATTATATATGTTGCTATCCTTTAAATGAAAGGAAGTGAAAGAATATATGGAAGCCCTTATTAAAGCAATATATTCATTTTCTTTTAAGTTGTTTGGTATTACCATAAGTTCAACTGATATAACAGGTACGATATGGAGTTTATTGGATATTGGAACTCTGTTTGATAGCTCTAAATTTGAGTTGTATAGATATGTTGAAGCAATAAATAGTGCTATTGCATCACTTGGATTATCCTTATTAACATTATTCTTTATGATAAATCTCATAAAATTACTGACACAAGAAGGTGTTGAGCGAATTTCTTGGGAAAGAATTGTATTAAGGGCAGCGGTATTCTTTATGCTTGTTGTATTTATTAATCACTCTATGGAATGGTTTAAAACATTAGCACAAGTAGTTCAAGATAGTGTTTTAACACCTGTAAAAAACAGTATGTCACTTGGTGCAACGCAAGATGTAAAAATTGCAGATGAATTAATAAATATGGCAAAAAATGAAGGGAAAATAGAACGATATTTATGGTATGCCGTATATATAATACTTGCAATACCATATATGGCTACTCTTATTATGATACTGTCACAAGTATTTTTAAGAGCTATAAAGCTATTGATATATATGATGTTTTCACCAATTCCGATTGCAATGGCAGCAGAGGGCGAAACATACAGAGGTAAAGCATTATCTTATTTTATGAGTTTTTGTGGAGTATGCTTTGAAGCAGTTGTTATTTATATTGGCACATTTATTTATGTAAGAGGATTTAATTCTATTGCTTCTTCACCAAATGGAACAGATGGCATAGGACTTGTAATTGCGATATTGTTTATGAATGGTCTGTTTTCCGCAATGATAAGTTTATCATCACAATTGAGTGAGAAATTCTTTGGAAGGGGGTAATTAAATAATGGAACATTTGGAAGTTGTTATTTTTGATGAAATTGACGATTATAGTGAAAAAATCAAAGGATTAACTTTTAGGCAATGGATATTTGTTGCTCTTGCCATTATTGTGGTTGTTCCTACTTATTTGTTAATCCCTAAATATACACCACTTACGAAAGATATTGTAAGCTACATTGTTATTCTTGAAGCAGCGATAATTGGATTATTTGGTTTTATCAAAATCCAAAATCTTAATGCAGAACAGATAGTGCCATTTTGGTACAGGCATTTTATGATATATAAAAAGCCTATTGAATATATAACAGACAACGAATGGGAAAAAGCTCACGAGAAAAAGAATAAAAAATCAAAAGCGAATAAAAGTCAAAATGCTGTTGGCTCTCCTGGTATAAGTGAAAGTAATCATACAAATATACCAGCAGATGCCAAACAAGAAAATGAGGTTAAAAATTCTCAAAAACAGTTGGAACAATCTGTTGTAAATGAAGGTAAGCCACAGCTTACAAAAAGGGAACTTAAAAAGAAACAAAAACAAGAAAAGATGCTAAAGAAAGCACAGGCTAAATATGGATATATGTTCAGTGATGAGAATGGTGACAAATCTAATAATGAAACCGAACTTATAAAAGAGCCTGTGGCGGAAGATGAATTAATAACGCACGAAGTACCTGTTGAGCCAAAGGAAGAACAGGTTACAGAAGATGCAGAAAATTTGACAAATGTCGAGGACAATAAAATTGATGATGTTTTCAATTCTTTGTCACCAGAGGAAAGAAAAACATTATTAAAGAAGTTGGTTAATAATGAGTGAGCTTAAAGAGTATGAAATCAATTTCTTAAAATATTACAGTAGCAAATATAATATTGCTTTTATTAAGGTAAAACACAATAAAGGCAAAGTAAGCACAGATGTCACATTATATAGCCAAAATAAAAAAGCAATAAGACATAAGCCAACTTATTGTGGTGTTACTGTAAAAACAATGTTTCAATGGCTTGAAGAAAATAAAATTTACAAAGTCATTGATTTAATTAACGAAAGGAAGTGATTAAACAAATGGATAGTTCACTTTTAGTTATTTTAGGTGCATTTGCTATTGGTATGCTGATATTCTTTATTGTAGGTAGCAAAAATAAGCAAAATTCACCCCAAAGAGCAACAATAAAAAAAGCAAAAGAAAAGAAACAAAAGCATAAAATGTTTATTCCTCGAACTACACCGCAAGTTATGAGTATGTATTTCAAGGAATATGATAAAAAAACAGGAATAATGAGAATTGACGAAAATCTTTATAGTGTTTGCTATGAGTACACAGATGTATCATTTGCAAAAGCAAATGAAGAACAGCAAACAGCTATTATGATAAAATATATTGATTATCTTAATTCTCTTACAACTAATATGAATATTCAAGTTATTCATTGTGGTGTACCTGTTGCCACTGATGCTTATAAAGAGGATTATGTTTTTTCAATTACTGACAATATGACCGAAAATGAAAAGAAACTTGCATCAGAGTTTAATGATGCAATTGAAAGTAATTTAGGTAATAAAAAAACTACATTTTGTGAAACAAGACTTATTGTTGTTACAATGTATGCAGATAGTATTGAAAGTGCAAAAGATTTATTTTATGACTATCAGATGCAGATTGAAGAATTATTTTCAACTTTTCCATCAACAATAAGAAGATGGAGCATTGATGAAAGATTACAGCTTCTTTATGACACCTTTAACATAACCCCATTTGTTTTGGAACACCCAGACAAAAATATTCTTCAAGTATTTGAAGAAACAAACAAAGAGATTGAAGAAACAAACAAAGGATTGCCAGAGGAAGAACAGCGTTCTTTACTTTCTCTTTATGATTTTCTTGCCCCTAAAAGTATTGACCCTCGTGAAGATGATTTTATTAACATTGAGGATAAGAAATTTATTAAGGTAATGTATGTTAAGAAGTTTCCAACAACTCTCTCTCCTGCATTTTATAATCGCTTAACTACAATGGAAGCTAATCTTATTGTAACAGAAAATATTTCTCCTACAGAGCCACAGAAAACAATTAAAAAATTGGATAAGAAAATTTCTGGTTTGCAAACAGAGGAATATGAAAAAGTTAAGCGTTCAGCTAAGAATGGTATTCCTTATGAATATGCTCGTGATGAAAAATTAGCTGAAAAATTGGAAAACCAAAGAGGATTAAGAAAAGCATTAGTAAAAAAGAAGCAAAAACTATTCAAAAAGAATATACTTGTTTGTATTATTGCTAATGATATTGACGAGATGCAAAGAGTTGAAAAGCAGGTAAGAACGCTTGCTGGTGAATTTGTTGTTGAAATGGGAGATATAAAATGGCAACAATTTGAAGCTCTACAGAGTTTACTTCCTTTTGGAAATAACACGTTACAATTTAGAAGGTCATTACACAGCGAAGCAACGGCAGAAAGTGTACCATTTAACAATAAGAGTATAACTCATAAAAAATCTTTGTATTATGGTATAGATTTAGTTTCCAAAAAGATGCTTTGTTGTGACAGGAAACTGTTAATGAATGGTAATGGCTGTATTTTGGCAACTTCTGGTAGCGGTAAGTCTTTCTTAATTAAAACCATTGCAGAACAGACATATCTTCGTTATCCAGAAGATGAAATCTTTATCCTTGACCCACAAGGTGAGTATGCTCCTGTTATTAAGGCTCTTAATGGACAGATTGTTGAAATATCCACAACTGCCAATACATACATCAATCCCTTCGATATGGAATTGCAATATGTTGATGAAGATAATGACCCTGTGAAAACCAAAATTGAATATATACTTGCTTTTATGGAAAGTATTGTTGGTAATCTTACAGGTGAACAGGAAAGTATTATTGACAGAGCTACAAGGCGAATATATGAAGCCTATGACATAAAACCTTGTGAAGATAATAAACCGTCTTTCCCTGTGTTTTATAAAGAATTGCAGACTTACAATGAAGTAGAAGCCAAAAACCTTGTACTTATCCTTGAACGATATGTACAAGGTGGTATGGATATTTTCTCAAAAGACACAAATATAGAAATTCATAATAGAGTTGTATGTTTTGATTTGCACAATCTTACAGCAAGTATGCAAACCACAGGTTATCTTGTCGTACTTGAACATATTATGAATAGGGTAGCAAAGAATAAAGCTCTTGGAAGAAACACTTGGCTTAACATAGATGAATTTCATATTTTGTTGTCAAATGTATATTCTGCGGATTACATTGCCAAAATCTACAAAATCGGCAGAAAATTGGGCGTTCTTCCAACCATTGTTACACAGAATATTGCAGATGTTCTTAAATCAGAGCAAGGCTGTAAAATTCTTTCTAATAGTGAATTTGCTGTTATACTTAAACAGAAACCTCTTGATTTGGTAGCAATATGTAAAATCTTTAATATATCCGAAGAACAGGCAAAATATTGCTCCATTGCATCACAGAGTGGACAAGGGTTAATTGTTTATGGTGAAGATATTGTACCATTTCGTAACCGTGTTTCAAAAGACAGTTATATTTATGAACTTAATAATACTGATGGTATGCAGGTTGCAAGGTAGTAAGGGGGTATTTATGTGAGTGAAAACAATGAGTTTTCTGCATTAGGCAAAGACATAAATAATTCTTTATATCAAGCTGACCGAGCCACGAGAGTAGCAAAAGAATTGGGCTACTCTGCCGTTGGCGGTATGAATAAAATGGTGCAAGACATCAGACAGGAAATGCTTGAAGGCAATGAGCTTGTTCTTATTAATACAGGAACAGGTATAAATGACATAGAAATTGTTGATGCTGATACAGCATTATCGACAGGAGTAATTGACGAAAGTGCAGTCATTACAAATGAAGCAGATTTGAATGACTTTCTAACCTTGCAATCTGCATTAGAAGCTGATGATGTTGAGCCAGATACACTTGCAACTGTAGCAAGTTTTCGTGTAAGTGGTAAAGAACAGCTTAAAACAATGTTAGATGATAAAGGTTATGACCTTAATGAAAATCAATTAGGAACTCTTAATAAAACATTAAGGACTGCAACTCCGAAAATATCTGACAAGGCTTTTAAATTTACTACTGGTACAATTAAAGTCGGTGCAAAAACAGGAAAACTTACTACAAAAGCAGGTGGAAAATTAGTTCGTTTTAGCAGAAACTTTAATGTGTTTGATGCCGAAGGTAATGTTGATGCTGTTCAAAGCGGTGCTAATCAATTAAAAACTACAGCTAAATGGGGTGGGCGAAACTTTATTGCAAAGCCAATGGGGCATTTTGGAAAAAAAGCAAGTCAAAAGATAATGAAAAAGCCTGTCCAAGCTATTACCAAAGGCATTGGTAAAGCCGAAGCAAAAATTACAGCTAAACTTGCCAAGATGTCTGCAAAGGGAATAAGTAAGGTTTTACAGATACTTGTAAAAGCATTAGCTCATATTATCAAATGGCTTGTGACTGCTATTGTATCGTGCTTACCTTTTGCTATTGTATTTTTTGTTCTTATTATTATAGTAGTTGTTGTAATGAGTATTTTCGGCGGAAATATGGACGATAATCAATTACAGCAATATTCAGATTATATGAGCAAAATACAAACTGAATTTCAAGATAAAACAAAAGGATATTATGATGATGGCTATAAAGTAGATGGTACATATAATGGAGTAGCCTATATAAATTGGCAGGCAGCTCTTTCGGTTATTCAAATATTACAGCCAGAGCTTGATGCAAGCAACAGCGAATTTGATTTGCTTGATAAAATGAAAAATGACGGTGTAATGTACACCATTACTGAAACTACAACCACAGAATATGAGCAAAAACCTGCCGTCAAAGATAAAGATGGAAATATCATACAAGAAGCAGTAATGACAACAAAAAAATATGTTGTCACTATTGGTACACTTGATGATTATAAAAATTGGATAAAGGATAATACTTCTTCGGTAATGTCTTTTTATGATAAAGAAAAAATATCTTATGACAGTAATACTTCTTCTTTCTTAACGACAGATTTAAGTGAGAGCATTGACGAACTATATAATAGTGATGATTTCACATTATTGTTTGAAGAAGCAGGTATAACTATGGGTGGTGGAACAGGTGGCGGTGAAATATTCGATACAGGTGAGCATAGTGGAGTTCTTGCTTATCCAACAACATATCGTAGTATATCCGCAGGATTTCCTAAATATCCGAGTGGTAGAGAGCATACAGGAATAGATTTTCCTGCCCCAAACAATACACCTATATGTGCTTGTGCAGATGGAGTTGTTATTTTGACAAAAGAGCTTAACTATTCATATGGTCGCTATATTGTAATACAACACAATATTGACGGTCAAACGCTATACACTCTCTATGCTCATAATAACACTCTATATGTTAAAGCAGGTGATACAGTTCAAAAAGGACAGCATATTGCCGATAGTGGCAGTACAGGAAACTCAACAGGGCCGCACTGTCATTTATCAGTGCTGACAAGTTGGTCGCCACAAAGGTATGTGCAACCATTAGATTATTTATAAAAAAGACAGATGTCAAAATGAAAGGAGTAATGTTTATGGCGACATTTTCAAAAAAAACTATTGAAACGGCAATTGCAAAATTCCAAAAAGAAAAAGCAATTGCGGAAGAAAAAATAAAACCATTGCAAGAAACTGTTAAACAATGCGACAAGAAAATAGCAGAATATCAGAAATTATTGCAACAACTTGAAAAACTTGAAGCAGATTTTACAGCTTCTATAGATTAATATTATTAATGGAAGAAAAATCAAAATGGCGAGGAAGGAGTAAACGAATTATGAATAATAAATGGACTGAACATAAGATACTTGATGTTCAAAATCATTTAATAAAAAACTTGCCAGAAAAAGAGCAAGAAAAGTATAAGTTAAAAAAACTTAACAAAAAACAGGAAGATGTTTTGATGTTTTCTAAAAAAGACTTCAAAACATACAGAGAAAATAATAATGTTGTTGTTGTAGGTAAAATCCGAAAAAGACAAAAGAAATATAAAATATATGAAAACAACAACATTTATCCACCAACGAACTTTGATAACTTTCTTGATAAGAAAAAAGATAAAAAGGTTATTGGTAATGCAGAGCTTTATATTTCGAGAGATAAAGTCGATAAGTATTGTTACAAAAAAAATGGTAAAAATGTAAAGCTATATGATGTAAAAGAAACAAATAATTCCCATACAGTAGGATATGCCTATGTAGGAAATAATAAGTTTCTTCAAGTAACAACATTCAATCCATTATTGATATTATTGCCTTTATTGATTGTACTAATGATGGTGCTACTGTTACATCATTGTCCAGAAGTTCCACCGCCAATTGATATTATAGATGGTGATGAAATCACTACAACACAACCAGTTGCTGTAGAACAATTACCTAATTGTGACTACTTGTTATTTAGTGAAACAACAACATTGACGAAGGATAATCCTTCAATTAGATTGTGCAATTTGAAATCAAATGAAGGACTATGGCTTATATCATATCAAATATATGTTGATGGTGAACCACTTAAAGATTTAAACAATCCACAGGAAGTATATTCTACAGGTGCTATAAAGGCAGGTTATCAAATTGACGGAACAACAGATAGTAATCTTAACTTATGGAGTAGGCTTGATGCAGGTACATATGAACTGAAATGTGTTGGTACACAATATCAAGAGCAAACAAATGAAAAAGGTGAACATCTTGTTACACCAGTTAAAAATACATTAAAAACAACATTAGTTGTTGATAAATAAAGATATATTAGCCAATTGGCTTTTATATAAATAAAACAAACTATGGTGGCGACCTACGCAGAAAGGAAGTGTTCTTTATGAACAAAATTATTAAAAAAGTCGTTGCAGGTGTGCTTACTGCTCTGACTGTAGCATCAATCACAAGCACAACAGCATTTGCATCAACCTCTTATGTTAATTCGGTAGGTTCTGCAAAAGAAGATATTGGTATTTTGAGTGATAGCTCTTATACTGTTATTGGTAAAGATACCACACAGGATAAAAAGAGTACATATTCAAATATTACTCCTGCTGATGAAAGTATTACAAGTCCTTGTGAAGTATATGCAACTGTTGAAGAAGGCTCAAAAGTATATGACCCAGAAAACCCAAATGCAGATGATGATGGGTTTGTAGATGGTAGTGTTATTGCATCACTTCCTACAACCATTATTTTAAGTGGTACACCTAATGCAGAGGGTTACTATGAAGGCAGTGGTATTGTTAAAGTAAAGGGCAATGTTGCAGGAACAACTATTGTTAATGTTGTACCAGATAGCACTGTTACATTATCATCACAGGGAAAAGCTGATATTAGTGCAAATATTGTACAGGAATATACAAAATTCGTAATTCCGACTTCCGCAGTAACAGGTGATGATGTAAACAAAAATCTTGATTATGTATTTAACAATGATTGTTCATCAACTGTAGTTGTTAAAACTAATCAGGCAACCGCAGGTAGTTGGCACGGTGCATATAATAATGTTGTATCTTTGACAACAGCTGAATAATTAAATAAATAATAGGGGGTTTAAATGCCCTCTATTGTTTAGAAAGGAAAACGAATTATGAAAAGTAAAAAAATTATATCAATTATTCTTTCTGTTCTTACATTAGTTTCTGTTGCTCCTATTAGTGTGTTTGCTCAATCATCAATAGGAAGTACAAGCGGTAATGTATCAATTGGTGAAGATATAGAACAGAAAGCCAAAACAAAATATGCAAACATAGAAGAAGGAACGGCACAGACAGAAGTATATTTAACAATAGAAGATAGTGACCTTATTGTAAGTGTACCAACAACAATTATTCTTAATGGTACACCAGATGCCGAAGGTAATTATATTGGTAAATATTCAGTAGGAGTAAGTGGCAATATGTCTGGAAACAAACTTGTTCAAGTTAAGCCTACTGATACATCTGTAGAGTTGCATCAGAATGGTAAGTTATCAAAAAATGCAATTATTACACAGGAAAGAACACGTTTTGACAATAATGACCTTACAAATAATATTAAAACAACAGGTCAAGTTACTGCTAATGCTCTGACGGCAGGTTCTTGGAACACTATTACATCTTTTGAATTAAAGATTATTTCTAAAAGTGACTATGACCCACTTCCAAGTGCAAAACTATTAGCAGAAAATAAAGATACCAATATTTATGAAGATTATGATTTATTTGAAAACGGCAGAGCAGCAAATATTGAAAAAAATGAATGGTCTGTTACTGGCAATCCTGCAAATGATATTATTAGCACAAAAATGTTGTACTTGCCGTATGGAAGTGCAGTAAGATTTAATACCAATAAATTAAAAAATCTGGGATATACCTCTGGAAATCCAGATATTAGACTATATCAATACAGTGCTGATGGAACATATATCGGTGAAGTAACAAGAACCGTGTTAGCACCTAATGAAAACAATACCGATACTGATTTTGATTGTACTAATTTCGTAGTTGCCAATAAAGAAGGAATGTATGTCAGAGTTCGTTGGGTTAAATGGGGTAATACTTTTACCGAAAATTCAACAAAAGACTTACAGTCGGTCTTTACTGTTCATAGTTTAACGGCTATTAATGCTGAAATATTTGATAATAAAACTTTAATAAAATGTTGGGATAATGAAGGTGAATATGAAGGCTGGGCAACTAAAACTATATTTTTTAATCCAAAAGACAATTTATATTATGCTTTTTATCCATCTCAACCAAGCCATACTGAAATGACAGCTAATATAATGTATAGAACTTCATCAGACTTAATCAATTGGAGTAATTCTACTATTATTTATAATAACGACCCTGACAATACAGTATCAATGGACGGTGCATCTTTATGTTTTAACGGCGATATGTTTATAAGTCTAATGAACACTCCATCTGGTGGCGAAAATGAGTTTACATATACAAGTTTTCTTAGAAGTACAGATAATGGACTTACTTGGGAAAAACAAGACTTTATTCTTGACAATAACAATGTAACAGGAAAATATCGAATTCAAAGACCAAGAGTTCTTGAAGATGGTAGAATATTTGCAAATTACTTTGATAGTAAAAAAGTAGAAAAATACGGAATATGCTACAGTGAAGATAACGGACTTACTTGGACAAGTTCAGACTTTATTTCAAAGTATAGAAAACCAGAAAACAGTGAATATGATTTTGTAAAATTAAACAATGGTAATATTCTTTGTGCAGAAAGAATTAATGATACACCATCTATTGCATTATCAATTAGTACAGATAACGGTAAATCTTTTATTAAGGAAACAGGATTATATACAGTTGATGGCGACCATCAGATGTCTAATTGTCCGTATATTCGATATGATAAAGAAAATGATAGAATTACTATTTATGAAGTGGATAGATTTAAAACAGGTGCTTTAGTTGGTATATATAGTTCTGGAAACAACATTACTGACTTTTTACTTAATGGAACTGAATTTAAAGGATTTAAAATTAATGTATGTTCACTTGGAATAAATGGTAATGCTGATATGGGCTATCCTCATATTATTGATGCACCAGATGGAACAGTAAAATGTTTTTATTATAATAGAATTGATAATAAAGCAGGTACAGCATCTTGGTATTCTGTAAGCACTATCAATTAAAAATATTTTTATTAAATTATAATAAGGTTGCGACCTTAAACGCAGAAAGGAACAAACCAATGGCAAAAACAAATGAAACTCAAAACAAAAAAGAGTTAGTATTTGTTGATTTTAGTAATCAGCAAATATTTAATGAGCGAACTATTAAAGACAAGGAAGGTAAAGATGTAACGCTTGTATCTGTATCTTTACCATCTTCGGCTGAACACAAGGGATATTATATTGATGTACAAAAGCAATATGTATATCCTTCGAGGTACAATAATAAGATGTCGTGTGTTTCCTTTATTAAAGGACAGAATATTCCTATTAGGCATTATGATAAGGAAACAGAAAAACAAGACAAGATTGTTCTTAAAGCAGAAGATGTTAAGAAGGAATTTTCTTCTTGGAAAAACAGTAAAAAAGAAAAGTCCAATACTGAACAGCCTACACCTGATAATGAGGAGCTTCCAGATAAAGAAGCAGAACAGGATTATGAGCCGATTGAAATTTAAAATCAGTTAATGATAGAGGAGTGATGATATGACAGATAAAGAACAATTATTACTACAGATGTATTCGTCACATAGAAAAAAGAAAATAATAATTATTTGTGTTATTATGGCATTGATTGTGATTATAGGCATTGGTATAGTAAGTTTTTTACTCATTTCATCACAATCTTTCAATTTAAGTAATAATACAATAACAATTGAATATGGTACTGCCTATAATCCTTCTCTTACAGACTTTGTAAACATAGATGAAAATGTAACAGAGAAAAATACTTCTATGCAATACGATATTGAAAATGAAGAAGGGAAAGAATATGCAAGTATCGGTGAATATGATGTAAGCATTACACATATCCTAACATACCAATTTCGAGGGAAAACGCTGTTTGACAGAACGGTAACAAAAACAGCGAAAGTGATTATAGCAGATACGACACCACCTAAATTTACTGAACAATGTCCTACAGAATTATCAATAATGACAATTCTTAATGATATAGATAAACCAGACTTATCACAACGCTTTACAGCAGACGATTTGAGTGGTATTTGCTCTATATCAATAAAAGATGATGATGTTGACTATAAAACAGCAAATAAGTACATTGTAGAGGTTGTAGCAACAGATAATTCAAATAATGTTGCTACAATGAAATGTACAATTAATGTCATTGCACCAGAACTGATATTAAAACAGAAGGAAATAATTCTTGAATTAGGAGAAAGTTCCAAAATCGAATTAGAATATAAAGGAACTGATAAACCAACATTTAAGAGCAGTGATACTTCTGTTGTAACTGTAGATGATGAAGGTAATATTACAAGTGTATATGCAGGTAAATGTTATGTAACAATATTTTGCAATGGATTAAAAGAAATATGCAATATTGTTGTTAATCCTAAGCCTGTAGAACAATCTACAACAGAACAGACAACTAAACCTAAAAGCCCTGCATCTTCAACTGGTGGCAGTAAACAAGAGGGTACGACAAAACAACCGCAACCAACAAAAAATTATCCTAATAAGGATTTCTTGTTTACTGATGGTTATACAATGGACAATGTAACAGAAGCAGCATACGCTTATTTAAAAGAAAGTGGTAAATCTGGAAGCTGTATTCCTTTGAAAAACAGTGAAGGAATTTATATTGGTATGAGAGTAGTATTCAATTAAAAAATAAAAAATAATTGTTGACATAGAAACAATTGTTTAGTATAATAATTATAGAGCAAAGAGAGAGGTAGGGAACTTCTCTCTTTTTTCATTATTATAACTAAAGAGGGAGTAAGTGAAATTAAAAGAGATTACGGTATTTTGTAATCTTTTTTTGATTTTAAAACGAAAAAGGAAGGTAGAAAAATGAAATTATTAACAGAAGAATTAGTAAAAAAGTTTGAAGAATACCCATTATACAGCCAAGACGGCAAGAGTGGTGATGCAAAGGTTATAGCAAAATTCTTTAATCCAATGGGGCAGGGAACTTGGCTTATAACAGAAGGTGATATTATTCGAGATGAACAAGGGAACATTGAAGATGTTGAAATGTTTGGTTTTGTTAATCTTGTAGGTATAGAATATGCTGAACTTGGTTATGTATCACTTAATGAATTGCAATCAGTCAAATTACCTTTTGGTTTAACTATTGAAAGAGATTTATATTATCCAGAAGATATAACGCTTCGAGATGCCTGTCAAAGAGAGTTTGGCGAAGTGCCAGATATATTAAGAAAAGAATATAATCTTAAATATACCGTTTATCAGCTTAATGACAACGAAAGCAATCACTTTTTAAGGTTTGAGCCAATAGGAAGATTAAAAAATGGTATTGAAGATATTAAATTCAGCAATTATGACAAAGTATATGAAAATTCAAGAGAATATAGCATTGATAATATATTTTCAAATGAAATTTTAGAAGAACTATATGAGGAATTCAATATTGATATTCCAAAAGATTATAAAGGACATTCATTATCTATAAGTGATGTTATTGTTCTTGAATGTGATGGAGTAAGCAAGGCTTATTATTGTGATACTTTTGGTTTTAAGGAAATCCCATCATTTATAGAGCAAATTAAAGAAAATGACAAGGATAAAACCGAGCCAGATATAACAGAGGATATGTAAAGGAGCTTATTTATGAAATTATATGATTTATTGAAAATAAAAGATTGTGTTGATACAGGTGATACAGTATATGATGCAATGGTTACGGTTGACTTAATAGAAGATGCAGATGTAGAAGATAACTATGATAAATTTTGCAATTACCTTCTTCATAATGTTGAAGTAGTTGATACTAAAAATGATATATGTGACTGGACAGGCTTTATTAAAAGCAATATGGAAGCCTTTAAGGCTTTTACAAAAGAATATTGGGAACATACTTATGAAAATAACGAAGATGAATTTATCTATCAATGGATTAATGAACTACATTTATATTGTGCAGGTTATACAAGTGAAAATGTATATAAGGTATTTCTTGACACAATAGAAGGCTCATTAACTATTGATAATCAACAAAAAGACAAAGAAATTGATGTTTGCGAATAATTTGACAAATGTCAACAAAAGAAAGGAAATAATTATGGCAAGTATAAATTTAAGTAATTCTAAAAAAGACGAAATATTGAAAAAAATGGCTATATGGATTGATGAACATTATAGCGATAATGAATTACTTTCTGTTTTAAAAGAACAGCTTGAATTAAGTGAAGATGAAATATCTGCTCTTGGTTGGGATTTAAAAGATATAACTGAAAATATTGATATTCAAAACGAAGAATGTATGGAATATCTCAAAAAGGCAGTCAAGGAATATTGTGACAAAAATGGTTGTATTCAAGCATATTGGAATTATAATGATACAGCATCAAAAAACACTATACAAGAGCATATCTACAATCTTATTAACAAAGAAACAGATATGCTTCTTGTTGATAAATTATTTGATGAAATATCTGAAATAAATTATGATTGGCAATCTGCATTAGAAGCTGATTTTGTTGCTTATCTCATAGAAACTGCACCTAATGATAAAATAAAAAATTACATTGATGAATTAGACAATTGTTGTAAATTATATGACGAGTTATATAATTGTGGTTATAACGGTATTGATTGGAATATAGAAGAATTATTACTAAATACCACATTAAATGTTAATATTTTATTTGGCACAGATAATGAAAGAAATTATGATATGGGAAGTATTGTAACAGCATTTGGAAATGATTATCAGACACCGTTTAAAACTTGGAATTTAGATAATAATGATGTGGATAGGCTTGATAATGCTTTGACTTATCTTATTCATCAGCAAGGTCATACTGTAAAAGAAGTTTATGATAGTTTAGTTTTAGGAAAAAATACTAAAAGTCAATTTATAGAAGGTATTTGCACAGATATAACTAACAATAGCAGCGAAGCAATGAGCGAGCTTGGTATTTATGTTGAATTAAGCGGTCGTGATATTATTGACTTTTGTGATAATCTTCAAAAGGGTAATGGATATATAGTTGTTGATAAAGATACCAATATAGGTATCTTTAATGAGTGGAGTGGAACTTGCGGTTATCCAGATAACTACCTTGAAAAAGATTTTGTTGTTCCTGTAGATATGATAAGAAATGTGCAAATAGAAGGAGCATCAAAGAGTAAATATGAATACACAATTAACCAAGTATGTGGTATGTGTGGTGATTTTTGGAAAGATAATGCGTTAGACTATACTAAAACTGCACCAGAGGTTGTACAGGAAAATCTTAATACTGTTCTTGAAGAAATAAATGCAGAAGTTGAAAAAATATCTGAACTTGAAGAAATAGAGAGGTAAAAAACAAGTGGCAAAATACGAGGAGTTCAATGCTTTAGAAAGAATTGTACAGAGATATGTAAAGCATTATCAAGATGACTATTATAAGTATGACCTCGACGAATTAAGTAGTAAGGAGCGAAGTGATGCTTATTTATGGATTGTTCGTACAAACGGTACAAATCTCATAAAAAAAGATGAGGTTGCTACAAGTGATGTAGCTCGTTATTATCTTGAAAACCGATATTCAATAGGGCAAGATATAAAATTTTATGAAATTGACACAGAAACAATGTCACCGCATTGGATAAGAGATATTAACAGTTATTATGAAAGATGTGTTGCAGAACACGAATATAACGAAATGTACAATTCTGATTATAACGATTTTGATTATGAATATTAAGAGGTGAAAATTGTGAAAGTTAAACTTACAATGAAAAATGAAACATACTATCGTTTACGAATATTAGAGCCAACATCATCAATATTAATTGCTCTTAAAGAGTATTGGGAAAAGAACAATGTTAATACTAATATTTATGGTGAATGGGATAAGGTAAGTGTTGAAATTGAAGGAAATACACCTTTAGGGCATAAGCCTAAATTAATATATTTCTTTGACGATTATCAAACAATACCTTATGATTTTGCTACAGAAGAAATAAATGAAATTAATAATTATTTGGATAAATACTATGATAAATACCCAGATAATTATGCGTTAGGTTTTGGTGATGCTAAATACGAAGAACTGGTTGACAACATTGATGAAAAACATAAGGTAGACCTTGCTATTGCTCTTAAAATAGCAATTAATATACTTGATTATGAAGAATTTGGTATTGAAACACACACTGTTACTAAAGATGATGTTGATAATGAAAATATTTGTGAAGATGATATTGGCAAAATTATATTTAGATTAGAGGATTGGCAAGAAGCAAATCTTGGTGGGATTGAAAACCAGATATTTTATAATCTTGCAGGTGTTATTGACCGAATGGACACTTATCATAATGACTATTTTTATAGAGCTTTTGAAGAAAGGCGAGATGCAGATATAATATCTGGTAAAGAGCCACCTAATCTTTCCAATGGCAAAGAAATTGAAAAAGGCGATTGGGATAGTGCTTTGTTGTATCTCTTAAATAATGATAAATTTACTAATTTACTTGAAGAAATAACAGCAGAGAACTTTATGGAGCTTCGAGAGCTTTATTATAAGGTTGAAAATGAGTTGCCAATGGGTTATACAGAGCCTGTGCATTATATGGCGGATAAACTTATTGCTGAAAGCATAATTGAAACACAAAGTGCCTATGTAATGGCAGAAAAGGATAATAAAGTTTATCTTTCTTATTATGGTTATGGTGATATAAATTATGTTAAAGATATTGATGGTGAGTATGAAGTTCCTGTAAGTGTAAAAGATGCCTTTTTCTGCGATATAAATGACGATTGGCAAATGTATGACGAAAATGGTAACAATGAATTCTTTACTATCTATGATAATTATGACGAAATTATAGAGTATCAAAAAGTACAAATTCGTAACGATATTGAAGATATAGGAATTAATGAACATTATCTCAATGAATATGCTTTTTGTTATTTGGGTATGGCAGATGAATATGATAATGCAATTGAAGAAATAAACAATCAACTTGCTTTTATTGATGATAAAGAAAAAATGTATGATTTCACCAGATTGTCAAAATATGAGTTTCTTAAATCATACTCATATTTAGATGAAAGGGAATATGATGCAACTCGATATATTTATGACAATATGAGTAAAGAAGAAAAAGAAGCGATTGACAATATTTCTTTGGAAGATGTTGACAAAGACGAATATGAAAAGGAGTAGCAATATGAGTATTGATACAGAATTTAAAGAAAAAGAATATGAATGTATGGCATTAGTAAAAAGCCATAGTGAGTTATTTACATATGATAAGCACAATGACATTTATTACAGTAAAATGTTTAATGTTGCTATCGGCAATAAAAGACAGCTCCAAAAGGAAGTTGAAAAGTATTGTAAAAGTGAAAACAGCACAAATACATATAGCAAACTTGTCGAAGATTATTCTGTAGATGATGTGCTTGTTGCTGATTTTAGTAAAAAGGGAAGATGCAATATTCTTCCCATTGCAATGTCCTTTGATGGACGAAACATTGCTAAACAAATTGAAGAAATGCAACATATTCGTGATAATGATAAGTTTAGAAGTGATAGTGTGGCAGCACAGTATGATAATCACTTGTCAACAGAGGAAGAATTGGAACTGCACGAAGCCAAGAACATAAGTGCAGAAAAAATATCTGAACTTGAAGAAGTAGGAATGTAAGGAGTGAACAATATGATAGGAGCAACAAAAACAGGTGAATATTGGAGAACTATCGAAATGTTATCTAAAATTACTGGAACAAATCAGCAAAGTATAATGGAAATGTTATATTTTCTTTATGATAGCCAATACGATAATAAGGATTTAAAAAGTATGGCTGACTTAATATTAAGAAATCAGAAAGAATGTAAAAAAACTTCATTAAACTTAAATGGTGTGGATTTTGAAGGATTAGAAACAGCTTTGAAAGAATTTGATGAAAATGGTATCAGAGCAGAGTGTGGTAAATGGTCTGTTGTTCGCAGTGCATACGATAAGCAGTTTGAAATTCATTATGAGGGTTATACTGTACTTGATTGTGTTGCTGATATGCTTTCTGGTGGATATAGACCTAATAATCAATGGAACGAACAAGCAGAACAAAAATTAAAAGAAATTGTTGCTAATGCTTATGGATTAGAACTGCATAAAACAATATCTTCTATTGATGAATTAAAAGAAGCAATAGAGAATTTTGGTTGGAATGTTTATGAAAGTGGATTTGGCAGAAAAGTATATGTAGAATGGGAATTATCAAAATATAGTCCAGCAGGTGAAGATTTCAGTTTCCCAGTTGAACATCAAAATAATCCTGCAATGGCTGTTAAGGCAATCAGAGATTATGCTTATAATTTTGATACAGAAGAACATATAAAACTGTGGGTTGAAGCACAAGACAATATATCTGGTGTTCCGTCTATAAGGGAACTTGTTGATGATGCAGATGCAATACAAGAAATGTTAGACGAGCTTTCGGATTTCTGTTCTGAACTTGAAATAGAACACGAAAACGAATATGAATATGAAAAGGAGTAATTTTATTATGAATACATACGATTTTAAAAATAAAGAAGATTGTCAAGAGTTTATTGCACTTATTTTAGACAATTATTGTCCAAAACAGCTTGAAGGTATTGATGCTTATGTAATAAATGATGCAGTAAAGTCTTGTAAAGAAAATGGTTATGAGCTTACAGGAAATTCAATATATAATGAATGTTGTGTTATTGCTACAAATAATCTTGTTATCAGACTTGAAGATATTAAAAATTATGAATTAGATTGGTTTGATGAACTTTCTTCATATGAATTTGCTTGTGTAGAAAACTTTTTAAACAATAAAGAAAAACTCGAAGGGCTGTTTGATTGGTATTGTAATGGTTCTTTGGATAGTAGTATTTTCCTTGTTGAAAGCAATATAACAGAGGAAGATAAATTTGCAATGCAAAAACTTAATGAAATTACAGAGTGCTTTTCGGATTTCCAAGATGAAATTGGTGGATATGTTATAAACCTTGATGAATTGTTACAATGTGAAATAAAACTTGAAGTTAATGAGCCAGATATATGCGATTAAAAAATGACAAATGTCAAACAGCATAGTAATAATACTATGCTGTTTTGAAGAAAGGAAACAATTATGAGTGGAAATAGTACATATCAGCAAATCATAGACCAAGCATCAATTAAGGATATGCTTGATTACTATGGGATAGAATTTGACAGAAAAGAAAATAAATATTTTTGCCCTTTTCATAATGATGCACACGCATCTCTATCTGTTACAAGAGATGATAAATGGTTTGAATGTATGGCAGGTAGTTGTGGTGAAAAGGGAAATATCCACAATTTAGTGGATAAAATGGAACGCTTGCGTGGTAATGAAATGGATTACCTTCACATTTATGATTTTATTATAAAAACGCAACATCTTAATATTGATTTTACATTAAATGAAGGCAAACCGAAGCATTTGTCACCAGAACAAAAGAAAAAAAATCGCCAAATGAATATGCTGAAAGATGCCAAAGACATTGCGATAAATGGTCTGTTAGGAGATAAAGAAAAGCACGGTCTTGCATCAAGATATTTAGCAGGTAGGGGAATAAGTGACGAAACAATAAAACATTTTGAAATAGGTTATAATGAAAAATCATTGATACAAGATAACTTATCAGACAAGTATGACAATGAAGAAATGTATCAAGTTGGTATTCTTGCTATATCAGAAAGAACAGGGGAATATTATGATTTTCAATTTGATAGAATACTTATTCCAATAAAAGACCGAACAGGTGTAGTTGTTGGATTTGGTGGGCGTTCTTTGGAAAAAAATCCAAATGTTTCATTTGTAAAATATAAAAATACTCGTGAAACAGAATTATTTAAAAAGAGTAATATTTTGTTTAATTATAATGAAGCACGATTTGAAGCAGCAACACAAAATGAACTTATTGTTGTAGAAGGATATTTTGATGTTGTAAGTGCTTATGAGATGGGGATAAAAAATTGTGTTGCATTAATGGGAGTAGCATTTACAGATGAACACAAAGAGTTACTGAAAAATATAAGAAGTGAAAATCTTACAGTTACATTATGCCTTGATAATGATGAAGCAGGGCGAAAGGCTACGGTAAAAATTATCCAAGACCTTATTGAAGATGGATATGATGTAAATGTTATTGATACATCAATATTAAATAAAGGTAAGGATATGAATGATTTTCTTTGCAGTGGTGTTACTGTAGAAGAATTGAAAAGCGTTAAAATGTCTGCAATAGAGTATTTGTTTAAATATTCTTTTGAGAACTATAAAGAGCAGACAGGAAAAATTGATATTTCTGCTATTAATAAAGTATATAGTGGCATATTTAAAAATGAAACATTCAATAACTCTCTTAATGAAGAAATTTTTATTGAATATGTATCAAATCATCTGGGATATGGCAGAGAAAGTATTATCAATGCAATACACCCAGAAAAACAAAGTCCTTTAATGTCACTTGCTATGCAACAGGTATTTTGTTATACAATACGAAACAAATTAATGTCAATTGCAAATGAGCGAGATGATAGAGTAATGCAGAAATTCTTGGTACAGGGTAGATTAACTGCTAATCATATTATGGACGGTCTTAATTCACCAGAATATATTAAGAAAAATGGTACATCAATAGCTGTGCCAAAATTCCTTGACGAATATTTGATTAACACAAAAGAGTATAAAGAGTTCGAGGAAAAGTTCGATAAAGATTTTGACCGCCTGCTTGATAATGTATATGGTATGGACAAAAGTGGCAATATGATGAGAATACATCTTAATGCTCGCCAGAAGGACATTGTTCAAAATCAATATCTTACAACATTTGATGATGATTTTAAACAATATTTTAAAACAGATAATGAAAGATTTTTAAAATTGTTCATTGCTGATAATATAGAAGAATATAACAGAATGTTAGGCGAAGTCAACTTTATGAGAAATGATTTTCTTAAAGAATATAAAGACGGTAAAATGTGTCTGATTAATTATGGAACTATGTTTGATTTGGGTAAACTTGAATATTTACATAGAACAGAGCCTAACAAATATACAACAGCAAATGGTGATAAATTTCAAGCAGTGTTGGTGTTCAATAACAACTCTAAAGAGTTAGAGTTGAAACCAGAACAGTTTGTTAATATTGACAGCGAACAGGACATTATTCAGTATGACGAAGAAATACCAAAGAATATGCCTTATGGTTTCAATAGAACAGCACAAGACCGAAGAACAACACGAAATCCAAGAATGAGTGAAGTAACAAAAATACACCAAATACCACCTGCGGATTAATAAGAAAATATGCTCTGTGAGGTCGAAATAAGCGACTTTACAGAGCATTAATGAAAATACATTAATAAATATAAGAATGTCGATATAAGACAAAGGAAGGAGCAATAACAATGGCTATGGAAACAGAAGTTGCAAGAAGTGATACTCAAACAGTCTTAAAGCAAATTGAGGAATTTATAAGAAAATTATTAAAACTGTTTGCGTTAAAGGTGGTTATGCCTTTATCTAAAAGGGCTACATCATATATATACAGGCACAATATTTCTGGAAAAAACAGAGTATTAAAAGATGGGCCGACCAAAGAAACCGATAGAATTAAAGACCTGTCTTATGAAGAAAGTGTAAGTGTATTAATTGATTACCAACAACAAGGAATTAAGACATACATTGTTGCAGAAAATACAAAAGATGATATTACAGGTAAAAGGAAAACAGAAGCATCAACAGAAAAATTTGCTAAAATAGCAAGAGATTTACGAAAAGCAAAAAGTGATTTAGCAGATAAACCACAAAGCCAAAAATTACAAAACAAAGTTAATAAATTACAAAAAGAATATACTCAAAAAATTAAACAGATGGAAGATGGCTTTGATGAAAATAAATACAATACACTTGTCAAGGAAACCATTACAAAGAAATTTCCAAAAGACCACCGTAAATCTGAATTAGATTTATCACAGGAAGAACGAGATGAAATATATGAGAAAAGCTGTTCTGGAAAACCTATTAAATTTACTGTTGTAACAAATGCAAAATGGAAAGCACAAAATGAAAGAACAAGAGAAAGAATACTTGAAGAAAGAACAGCTAAAAAACAGCAAAAAATTGATGATATTCTTTCTGTTACTAAAACAGAAGAATATGAAAAAATGCCTTATGATGAAGAAAAATTCAATGAAATGGTATCGTCTATGAAAGAAAAACTTGGACGAGAGCTTGACGAGAATGAATTAAATGACATTAAAGGGCAGTGTAAATACACACAAATTACTGTTGAACAATTTAAAGAAGATGCTGAAAAAGACAATGTTGGATATTGTATTTATCAGTATGACAAAGATAGAGCAGATACTATTTGCCGTGAATTAAACAGCAATGATGATATAGAAAAATTTGCTTGTGAATATGTCAATGATAATAATGGAAACAAAGTTGTCAATGTTTATATTTATGATAAAGACGATATTCTCTATGAACATAAAGAAGGTGTATCGTTTCAGCATTGTAGAAATTTAGAACCGAAAACACCAATAGATGAAATGACAAATCAATCCGCAAATAGTAATGCTCTTTTTGCAGGTACTCAAATAACAATTGATTATGAACAATTGAACAATGCTCGAAGAATATTTAAAGATTTTGATTATAGCTTAAATATCATAACAAATGATAATGGCAAAAAACAGGCACAGCTTCTTGTTCAAGGATTAACGGAAAGAGATGTGAATAAGATGCTGATTGAAGAAAAAAGAGCAGATGTTGTTCAAGAAAGCCTTTTAAAACACAAAGAAAACGATAAGCAAAGAACGAGAAACGAAGCAAAACTGTTAAATAACAGTTCTGTTATAACAACGATTTCTGAATTAAGAAAGAAAGCAGTTGAAAATGAAACTACAAAAGCATTTGTTGATAAGTATGACGAATTTAAACAGATAAATAATAATAATGACTTATCTACAGATAAATACAATGAATTTTATAATGCTTTCTTCAATGACAAGGAACAGCTTAACAAAGTTGCAACAACCTTACCAGAAAAAGATAATAAATCTGTTGCTCCAAATAATAATGTTCAAAAAGTTACTGAAACAAAAGATGATTTGGCAGAGAATGAATTTATTGTTGACAATTTTGATAACTTTGCTGACCTTGAATTAGATGGAAAGGAATGATGCTGTATGATAGTAAAAAAAGAAAAAAAGCAAAAACCAATTATTCCAATCTTAATTATTCTTATTGTTGCCTACATAATGCTTAAAGTAATGACAGGTGTTGACAATAATGGGGGAGTATTTTCCTTTGAAGTGTTACAAAAAGCAAGTGATGATGTATTCAAATTTTGGCAACCATTATCATTTACAGCCAAGAATATAGGTATATCACTTATTGTTGGTCTTTTCGGTTGGGCTTGCTATGAATGTTTACGATTGCAGAACAAAAAAAATTTGCAAGAAAATACCTATGGTAGTGCCGAATGGCAAGATAGTTCTGCAATTGCTAATCGTAAAGATAAAGAAATCCAAGATAATATTATTTTAACTGCTACAGAGCAGGTATCAAAGAATATGAGAAAAAGCGGAATGAACAGACATATTCTGATAGTTGGTCGTCCTGGTACAGGTAAGTCGAGATACTTTTTCAAGCCGAATTTGCTTAATGCTACAGGCTCATTTGTGTGTACTGACCCAAAAGGCGAATTGCTCCGTGACTGTGGTGGAAATCTGGTAAGGCAGGGATATGATATTAAAGTTCTTAATCTGGACGATATGAGTGCATCTAACCATTATAATCCATTTATGTATATTCGTACAATAATGGTTGATGAGGTTGATAAAGAAACAGGTGAGCTTGTTAAAGTCGAAAAGATTAAAGAAGATGATGTAATGACTTTAATTGATTGTATTATGAAGAATACCAAAAGCGACCAGATTGAAACCCAGACAGGCGACCCCTTCTGGGAAAAAGCCGAGATGCTTTTTATGCAAAGCCTTGTGTATTATATGCTTGAAGAATATAAGGACAGACCATTAAAGAAGAACTTTACAACTATTCTTGCTTTAATTCGACTATCTGCACCAGACAACAACGGCAGAAGTGAGCTTGATGGATTGTTTAAGGAATTTGAAGAAAAATACGGTGATGAGCATATTGCTGTTAAGCAGTACAAGCATTTCAAAGTATCAGCATCATCACCAAAGATGATGTCTACCATCATAATGACTGCAACTGCACGTTTAGGCTGTTTCAATATCAAAGCTCTTGCTGATATGACAAATGACGATACTATGGAGCTTGACCGTATTGGTATGCCAATATCAGAAGATGAATTAAAAAAGATTAACGATAAATCTACCAGAAAAAGCGGACACGGCAAAGTTGCATATTTCATTATTACCAAACCTTCTAACAGCACATTTAATTTTATTGGAACATTAATGTATACTCAAATGTTTCAACAGATTGATGAAAATGCTTTGAGATGTGGTGGAAGCCTTGCAACTCCACTTGATATGTATATGGACGAATTTAGGCAACAAGGTCAAATTCCAATGTTCCAAGAAATGTTGGCATATGTCCGTGGCTTAAATGTAGGTATTGTTATCTGTTTACAATCATTAGCACAGCTTAAAGAATTTTACAAAGATACTTGGGAAAATATACTTGACTGTTGCGATACAATGATACTCATTGGCTCGAATACTAAAGAAACAAATGAATATTTCAGCACTATATTAGGTAAAAAGACTTGGTATAAGAAATCAAGTGGTCGTACATTCTCACGACAGGGCAGTTCTTCACAGAATTGGGACGTTGTTGGCAGAGAGTTAGCGACTATTGATGAGCTTGCAAAAATTGAAAAAGGGCATTGTGTAATGTTTATTGCTAATGTGGGAGCTTTTTATTCACCATTGTATGACTTAACAAAACACCCTAATTATCAGTATATTTATGAGCCTTGGCGTAGTGATGAAACAAAGCAATGGTTATATATTCATAAACCGAATGAAGAAACAGAGGAAAAACAAGAAAGTAAGATGCTTTCTGCTCTTAAACAAATCTTTGGAAAAGGCTGTGAAATCAAATCTGATAATGAGCCGTTAAATGTTGATACTCTTACCGCAGATGGTTATGAAACAGATGATGATGGAGCAATATTACTTCCAGATGATTTCTTGGTAGGTATTAATCAATAATAATTATATCGAATTTGACAGATGTCAACAAAATAAGGTGGCGACCTCAAACGCAGAAAGGTAAAAATATGAGTAAAATTGAGTTTATTATTAATACATTAGGTGTAATTCCGTGTGATAAAAACGAAATAAATATGTTGTCTGTTCTTGAAAAAGAGGAAAAATGTGAAGGAGTACAAGAGTATGAGTAATGCAAATTTGAATAAAGCACGAGAGCTTCTAATACAAAAATATGTTGATGCACTTAAACAGGAACAAATACCTTGGCAAATGGGGTGGTATAGAGATTTGCCCAAAAATGCAATTACAAAAACAGAATATAGGGGAGTAAACAGTTTGTTACTCTCCTTTATTGCGGAAGAAAAAGGATATTCTGGAAATAGATGGTGTACCTTTAATCAAATTGCAGATAAGAATAATAAATACCACCCACAGCAAAAGTGGCACTTAAAAAAGGGAAGCGAAAGTGTACCAGTAGAATATTGGTATGTTTATAATACCGTAGAGCGAAAAAAATATACTTTTACAGATTATCATAAAGTCATTATTAATGAGCCAGAACGAGAAAATGAATTTAGATTATGTTCTCGTATATATTTAGTTTTCAACGAGGATTGTATTGAAGGAATTTCAAAGGAAATACCACAAGAAAGACCAGAACTTGACCGTCTGGAAGTAATAGATAAAATTATTACTAATATGGGTGTTATGTATGTGGAAGAAGGAAACAGTGCATATTATAATAGCTTGACTGACAAAGTTGTTATTCCACCTATTGAGCAATTCAAAAATGAATATGCGTATTGTGCAACACAGTTACACGAATTATGTCACGCAACAGGTCATTCAAGCAGACTTGACCGAAAACTTGGTAATGGTTTCGGAACTGTTGATTATGCAAAAGAAGAACTTAAAGCAGAAATAGGTTCATCATTTTTAATGCAAGAGCTTAATCTTAAATATGACAATAAGCATATAGAAAATCATTTAGCATATATACAATCTTGGATAAGTGTATTGGAAAATGACCCTAATGAGTTGTTCCGAGCTATTCAAGATGCTAACAAAATTGTCGAATATGTTGAAAAAATGGGTGAAATTAATCTGCTAAAAGAAAATAATCCTGTGTTAGAAAATGTAACCGTTTCTAATGATGATTATGAAATAGAAATTTAGGGAGAGAACTTACTGTATGAGCAAAAAAACGATAATAGTTAATTTATTTGCAGGGGCAGGGGCAGGTAAAACAACTTGTGCTTGGGAAATTGCAAGTGAATTAAAAAAAAGAGGTATAGAAACAGAGTATGTATCTGAATATGCCAAAGAGCTTGTTTGGGATAATAATATGGAAATGCTTGATGGCTCATTAGAGCATCAGCAGATTTTGTATCACGAGCAAAAAAGAAGAATTGACAGGTTGATAGGAAAAGTTGATGTTGTTGTAACGGACAGTCCAACATTATTATCAATAATGTACCTTAAAGAGCCTAACAAGGACTTTGAAGCAAAGGCTATTGAAGAATATAAACGAAATCAAAATTTCAATCTATTTATTAATAGAGGAAAAGAATATCAACAGGCAGGTAGAATTCATAGCTTACAGGAAAGCAAAGCTGTTGATAATAAGATAAAACAATTCCTAAAATCAAACAATATTTATTTCGGTACATATTATCATTCTACTGTAAATGTATTAGTCGATAATATTGTTAAAAATCTTAATAATGTTCAATTAGAAAAAAGTCATTCTCATAAATCAAAAACAAATAAAACAGATACTGTTGATTTGGATAATATTAAAAGAAAGTTTCTAACAAGTGCTGAAAAATATATGAAAAGTGACGGAAAGGATTTTGATGCACAGGAAGATATGGAAGCAAACGCATATATTCTTTCACAGCAAATGCCAGAATACATTGGAAAGTCAATTGGAATTTTATACAAAGATATAAAAAAGGAAATGGAAAGTAAAGGCTTAAATAATGAGCCAGACATAACAGAAGATATGTAATAATGAGGTGAAAAATTATGAGATTATTTGTAGATATGGACGGTACACTTGCAAAGTGGAATAATGTTGCATTTGAGCAATTGTACGAAGAAGGATATTATCGAAATTTAGAGCCAAATAAAAGACTGCTAAATGATATAAAATATATTCTTCAAAAAGGTGATTATGATATTTATGTATTAAGTGCATACTTAACTGATAGCAAATATGCACTCCAAGAAAAGAAAGAATGGCTTAAAGAACACTTGCCAGAATTACCAGAAGAAAAGCAATTATTTGTCCCTTTTGGAGAAAGCAAGGCAGCATTTTTTGATAAAAATAATTTAACACCGATAACAGCTACAGATATATTACTTGATGATTATACAAAAAACTTGTTAGAGTGGAAAGAGTGGGGTGGAACAGGTGTTAAATGCCTTAATGGTATAAACCACACAAATAAGACTTGGCAAGGTGATGCCTATTCGTTAGAAGAACAATTTTATACAACTTCTACAGGGGAACATAGAATTGCAAAAGAATTGATAGCAATAGTTAATGATTTAAAAAATTATCCAGATGAATATGCTTTTATTTCAAGTCACCCTGTTTTAAGAACAAAAAAAATTGAATATTTTAGTGATTTTCAAAGTATAATGAGTGCATATAATACCGTTGAAAAAATCAAAGAAGGGATAGAAAACAACCCTAATATTAATAATGTAATTGACTTCCAAAATTCTTTTGAGAAAATAAGTAATGATTACCCAGAACTGAATATTTATGGAAGTGAAATTATTGAACAAAATGATAATTATTGTATGGTAGATGTAACAACTAAAGATGGAGTAGTAACATTTACATATAATTCTGTTGACTACGATATAGGTAACTTTGAAATTATGGATAATGAAGGTACGGTATGTACACTTGATTATCACGACTTATGTGATGTTGCCTGTATGTATCGTGCATCACTTGGTGAAAAAAAGATACTATGTGAAGATATTAATGCGTATCATTATTCATTCAAAGATAACTTTGAAGAAGCTGTAGCCAGAGCATCAGAAGATTGTAATTATGAATTTGCTGTTGATAATAAAAAAGCTACAGTATATGGTAATTATTCTATTTATAACATTGAATTATTAAAAAACAATGTTATAAGTCATAGTATTGCAGGTACTTATGATAATTGTCCTTCAAAGTGCCGAATTTATTTACAACATTTGACAGATGCTGATATTGATATTATTAATAAACTTGATAATATGTATGGCAGTGAAATAAAAAATGATAACTTGTATGGACAATTGCTTCGTAATACTGATGAAATAAATAAGTATATAAAGGAAAATGCTTATACATATTTAGAGGATATATTAAGTAACATTAAGCAATTACCAGATGACTGCTGTCCTAATAACACTAACGAATTATTCAGTGCTGGATTATATAATTGCGATAATTTATATTGTGATGCTATTGAAAATGTAATGGAAATTAATCTGGACGACCTTAACAATGTAAGAAATGAGCCAGATATATGTGATGATTAATGAAAGGAAACATTTATTATGAGCGAAAGAGTAAAACTACATTCAACAAACAGTTCTAAAATGATGGGATTTGTAGGTGAATATGGAACATTAGAAAAAAATTCAAAGGGCGGTTGGAATTTTGTAATGGAAAGAGGTGGTATTATTTCAACAAGCGAAATTGTACCAAATTCAACATTAGGTGACCTTAATCACCCACGCTGTAAAGAGTTCTCATTTACAACCAAAAGTGGTAGCATATACATATTCGATATTTGTAATCGTGAAAGGCTGATTGACGGTTGTCAAAGAAATGATAATCAGTTTCAGTCATATAACGATAACACACAAGAATGGGAGTTCACAAAAGAATAAAAACTAAAAAAAGAAGATTACATAAGTAACCTTCTTTTTTTGGGCAACAAGGAGTGACTATATGATTAAGATACTTTTAGGCGGAAGTCCTTGTACAAAATGGTCTGTAGCACAAAGTAATAATCGTGAAACGAAGCCAAAGGGAGTGGGTTGGGAGTTATTTAAAAATTATGTTATTGCCAAAGAAAGATTTAAACCAGATTATTTCTTGTATGAAAATAATATGAGTGCTGATGATAAAATAAAAAAACGAATTGAAAAAGAACTGCATCATAAAATACAACCAATTAATTCTAATCTATTATCAGCACAAAATAGATACCGATTTTATGTACATAATATCCCTAATGTAAAAGCTCCAAAAGATAAAGGAATTATTCTTACGGATATTCTTGAACAAAGTGATAAAGATATTACTTGCGGACAAAAGGCTTATACTCTTATTTCAAGCTATAACAAAACTAAATATAACCGAACTCTTGAAGAAAATCAAAGTGAAATAATGCCTATAAGAGTTGGATATATCGGTAACAATGGACAAGGAAACAGAGTATATTCAACCAATGGAAAAAGTATTTGTTTAAGTGCGAATGGTGGCGGTGGTGGAAGTAAAACGGGATTATATGCAATTAATGTCGGCGAATATAAAGCAGTACAAAAAGCAATACCAATACTCGAAAAGAAATATGGATATATACCTCAAATGTTTAATCCATATAATGAATTAGAAATCATAAACAAAGCACCAACTTTAACCACAAGTGGTTTTACAGGAACAAGTGGAGTAGCAATATTTGAAAAAACGGATATACCAATCTATGTGGTTAAGAATGGCAGCATTACTATTAATGATAAACAATATCCTTCAAGGCTTGATGATGGATATTATATTATAAGAAGATTGTCAGTAATTGAAGCCAAAAGATTACAAACAGTTCCAGATGATTATATAATGCCGTGCAGTTCGTCACAGAATTATAAGATGCTTGGTAATGGGTGGACTGTTGATATAATCGCACATATCCTTTCTCATATACCTAACATAAGTAATGAAGAAATAATTGTATTATCAATGTATGATGGAATGAGTTGTGGACATATAGCACTTGATAAGTTAGGAGCAAATGTGAAAAGATATTTTGCAACTGAAATTGATAAATATTGTATCGAAACAACTAAAGCAAATTATCCGAATACAATTCAATTAGGTGATGCAATGTATGTGAGGACAGAACTATTCTGGAACAGATTAAACAGTTTGATGTCATAGGAACGCACAGAAACCTGTTTTGACATTTAGTAGACAAGAGGTATGTATAAGTTATAAAGAAAGCAATATGAGCCACACAAACGGAAATATTGACAAACAAAAAATTTTATAATAAAATGCCAAAGAGGTGAAGAAGATGAATGAACAACAAGTAACAACACTCTGTTCAAAGTATGATAAAGGTATAAACATAGAATTAAATTGCATTACCGACAGAGAAACAAAACAAACACAATTTGAAATCAAAGGTACAGTACGGTAATCAAAGCATAAATGAAATATTTAATAATTATTCAAGCGGAATAATAAATTATCATAACATTGTAAACAAGCAAATAAATTGACAAAACCAAGATAATGAATATAATAAAATATAGAAAAAGAGAAGATTGTTTTAAGGCAACCTTCTCTTTTTTGTAGTTAATAAGGTGGCGACCTTAAACGCAGAAAGGCTTGTTATGACAGTTGGAGAAAAAATTAAATATTTCAGAAATCAGTATAATGTTACACAAAGGCAATTGGCTGAAAGTACAGGCATATGTATTTCGTTAATTAAAAAATACGAAACCAATCGTACAATACCAAACCTGCATCACTTAAAACAAATTGCCAAATTTTTTGGAATTGTTCCAGAAATGTTAGATGATGAAAAGTGTGATATTACATCAAAGAAAGCTATTCAAAAATGGTGTAATAGACAAATTAATAAATATGAGTATTTGAAAAATGCCTTTAGCATTTAATTAAAAAAGTAAAAAGGAGCAAATATGAAACAATTAATTATTGCAGAAAAACCAAGCCTTGCACAGAAGATTACATCTGCTATAGGTAATATGAAAAGGGTGGGTGACTTTTACGAAAATGATAAATATATTGTTGTTTCTGTATTCGGTCACTTGCTGACATTATGGGATTTAGACGATTATCTGAATAAAGAAGAAAACAATAAAAAATGGGAATTAAGTGACCTTAATTATTTCCCAGATAAGTTTAAATATAAAATAAAATCTGATACAGGCATCAAAAAAAGGTATGAACTTATCAAGCAATTAATTGCACGAAATGATGTTGATACAATAGTAAATGCAGGTGATAGTGACAGAGAGGGTGAAGTCTTAATCAACATTGTTATATATAATATATTCAATGAATTAAGAAGAAAAAAGATTGTTACTCGTATATGGTTAGAAGAACAAACAGAGCAAACAATCAGAAAAGAATTAAGGCATCAGCGACCTATAAAAGATACTGAAAATTTGTATAACGAAGGTCGAGCAAGAATGTATTTGGATTGGCTTTATGGAATATACCTAACAAGATATATTTCTATAAATGCTAAAACAACATTGCCAACAGGCAGAGTAATTATCCCTGCGGTCAAATTTATTTATGACAGATATATGGAAATAGAAAACTTTGTGCCTACAAAATATTATAAAATATCTTGTGAAATATCTGCCAAGAATGGTGAAGTTATTACATTAGATTTCAAAGATATGAAATATGATATTGATAAAAGAGCTGATGCGGAACGATTGGAATATGAATTAAAGAATAATCCTATTATCGTTCAAAAAGTTGAGCAAAAAGATGTTACAAAACAACCACATAGATTGTTTTCATTACCATCATTACAGAACTATATGAACAAATATTATAAGTGGTCTTTGAAAAAAACATTGAATGTTGCACAGGTTCTTTACGATAATCAATATACAACTTATCCACGAACAAACACAGAATATCTTGCAGAACAAGAAAAGGAAAAGTTTGAAGAACTTATCAATATACTTTCAAAAAGTGAATTAATTAATTCATATAATTGTAATAATATAACGCTTTCTCCTCATAAAAGATTATTTGACAGCAGTAAAGTTGAGAGCCACAGTGCTATAACAATTACAAGCAAGTTGCCTACATCACTTAATGAATTTACTGATGATGAAAAGATTTTATACAGAGTAATTCTTAATAGGTGTCTTGCAAATTTCTGTGATGAAAAATGTATTGTTGCGGAAACAAAAGTAACCTTTTGCTTTAAGGGGTACGACAATAATTATACAACATCAATCAAAGGGCAAGTAATCAGACAAATGGGTTATCTTACTTTTGAAAACGATTTACAAAACAAAAGTCTTGCTCCATTTAAAGAAGGTGAACAATATTATTGCAGACCGAAACTTGAACAGAATACAACTAAACCACCACAAAGTGTAACCGAAAATGAGTTGAATAAATTTTTTGAAAAACCATTTAAAAAGAATATAAATGATGATGAAACTACAGACGAAGATTATCAGAATATTTTAAATGGTGTTGAGATTGGAACTACTGCAACACGAGCAGATATTCTTGAAAAAATAAAAAATGTAGGCTATATACAAATGAAAAAGAACTCACTTATTATTACTGATAAGGGAATAGCATTTATTAATATTTTGAATAAACTGAACATCAATCTATGGGCTGAACGAACAGCAATGATGTCGCAGGACTTGAAAAAAGTTTATAAAAATCAGCTTACTATTAATGATGTTGTGGCATCTGCAAAATCAGAAATTACACAAATCTTGTCACAGCATATTGATGTTTCAAATGAAATCAATGATGCAAAAGAAATAATAGGGGAGTGTCCATTCTGTCATAAACCTGTTTATGAAAATAAAAAAGGTTATGGTTGCAGTGGATATAAAGAAGGGTGCAAATTTGTTATTTGGAAATCAATTTGTGGTAAGAATATTACAAAGGCTGATGCACAAGATTTACTTAATCCTAAAAAATATATGACAAAAAAGAAAAAAGGATTTAAAAGTAAAAACGGAAAAACATTTGATGCTAAATTATATTTAGCAGATGATGGCAGTATAGGTTTTGAATTTAATTAAAACATTGTTGACAAATGAATAAAAATCTCTATAATATAAATTAGAGAAGGCAAGAGAAAAAGGAATATGTAATACCCTTTTTCTCTTTTCATTTATCAACAAAATAATTACATTTCGCCTCGCAGAGCTTTGGGGTTTTAGGGGGCTATCCCCCTAACAAGTAAATTTTCTGCGAGAGCGAAAATTGGTGTTGTGGGTCACAACACCCTACTTGCGATAGAATAGAGAATTATCGTCCATTCTATCGAGAACGAGGTATCGTTCTATATATGGCAAAGCCATATGATTATAAATAAAGAAAGAGTGGTGCTTTTGAAGGAGTACAAGTTGAACACAGTTGTGCGTTCTTTACAGGAACGAGAATATGTTACTCCAAGAGGGTATCATATTTTATACAGTGATGTAAAAGATGCCATTCGCATTATGAATAAAAAACATTATGCGTGTGAATGGGTAAACTATGATACAAGAAATCCAAAAATAAATTTAGAAGGATATTTTTGGTTAGAAGATGTTTATTTCAATTCAAGATATAAACAAATAGATGCAGATGTTATGTATTTTGAATTTTTAGTAGAAAAGTATATACAAACCTGCAACGATAAAAAAATTGATTATGATATTTTACCGTTCTTGGAAGATGATATGTCATTTGATGATGTCTCAAAGTTTGTAGATAGAAAAATTAATACAGTAAAAAAATATTATTACAAATTGCCGAGATTAAAAAAACAAAATTATTATTATCTTGAAGGAAAAAGATATATGCCTGTAGAGGTGGCAGAAGAATTGTGTATGAAATATTTTAAACATAGGTATTTAAAATATCTTGAAGAACTGTATATTGAATTGAAAAAATTTCTCTCTGAACAAGGAGTTGAAGTTGCGTATGAGTAAAAGAGAATTATATACCAAAGATAAAAACACTAAAGTACATTCATATAAGATAAGATTTTCGCCAGAAGAAAAACAATTATTAGATTTAAAAAGACAGCAATATGGATATAAATATTTAAGCGATTATATTCGTGATGCTTCTATTTACGAAAATGTTATACAGATAGATGTATCATATACTGATGCTGTAGTAGACTTATTTCAAACTTATATAACTGAAATTAGAAAGTTCACAAAAGAAGTTCGCCGAATACTTAAATATGCTACATCTTTAAGTGACGAAGAAAGAGAATTGTTACAGCAATCACTTTACAGAGTATATTCACAAACAAAGAGCTTAAAAAAATCTGTTAATGATAATTTGGATATTGAAGCGATTGTAAAACAATCGAAAGAAAGAATATACAAACAACAGCTTGCAAAACTTGAAAAAGATTTTGAGAGGATTAATAACAATGGGGAATGTTAGACCTGTATGTATATACCAACAATATTATTGCTGTCCTTCACATAAAGATTGCCGACTTTATCATTTATGTTCGCAACTTCCTAAAAAACCTTTTGTTCCTAATAGTACAGTTTATAAGGTGTTTAATGCTGTTCCTCTTGATAGAGCAGAAATTAGGAAACATCAAGAATTATATAGATATTACAATTTGTTATGGGGTGATTTAAAAAGCAAGGTTAGTGATTATTGTAAAAGAAATCACGAGCATAAGATGGAATATCAAAGGCAATACAGAGCAAAGAAAAATCCTAATAAATACAATTTTGATAGTGTATTGTTTGAAGGACTTTGTAATAAAGATTGTGAAAATTGCAAATATGATGATTGCATATTACCGACTTGGAATAATAAGCAAGAGTATGATGCTTTATATTATCAAAAGAATAGTGAGGTTAGGAAACAGAGAAGTAAGCAATATTATCAAACTCATAAAAATGAACGAGAGGAATATAACAAAAAATATAGAGATGAACACAGAGAAGAAATCTTACGCAAACGACGAGAGTATTGGAATAAGAATAAAGATATTCTTAATGCTCGCAGACAAGCTAAAAGAAAACAAAAACAGAATGAGGTAAAAAGTGAAAATAAAAATTTGACAAATGTCAATACAGTAGAAGGAGCAGAACAATTATGAGTAAACGAAAAAACTTAACAAAGCAACAACGGCAGCAAGTCTATAACAAGTATAATGGACATTGTGCATATTGTGGCTGTGAACTTGAATATAAGGATATGCAAGTAGACCACCTTATTCCTTTAAATGATTGGAACAACTCACATACTGATGAAGAATTGTGGAGTATGGATAATCTTATGCCCTCTTGCAGATTGTGTAATCATTATAAACGGAGTTATACACTTGAACATTTTAGAGAAGCAATAGAGAAAATACCTTTTAAGCTCAATCGTGATAGTTATATTTATCGTGTAGGTGTAAAGTATGGTATTGTTAATCCAAATGAGAATAGAATAACCTTTTTCTTTGAAAAAGATACTACAGGGCAGAAAATAAAACATTACCGACATCAAGCAGGATTTACACAAGAACAACTTGGCGAATTATCTGGAATAAATGCAATATGTATTGCGAGATATGAAACAAATAAAACAGAGCCAACACTTCCACAATTAAACAAGCTCGCCAAAGCACTTAATATTGATACAGCACAGCTTGTAGAAATATATTCCGTAAATAAAGATAAGAATAATAGTAATAAGTCAATTTTTCTTAAAGAAAACATAGAAAATATTGTCAATGAAAAAGTAACAGTAGCAGAGTTAATGATAAAACAAAGAAAAAATATAGGACTTACAGGAAAACAATTATCTGAAATTACAGGAATAAATCACGGACTAATACGACAATATGAAACAGGAAGAAGTATTCCTAAAGAATATAATTGTTTTAAAATAGCATCTGCACTCAATATTGATACACAATATTTTCTTCTTATTTGTGCCTATGATAGTTATGTAATACAAAAGGAATAATTTTATGACAATTGGTGAAAAAATAGAGTTTTTAAGAACTTCAAAAAAATAACAGTAGTAAAGTTAGCTGAATTAGCGGGAATAAATTCAGTTTTATTAAGAAAATATGAAACGAATTTAACTACGCCAAAATCAAATCAAATAAAAAAAATCGCAACTGCTTTAAATGTTAGCCCATATGTGTTAACATCTGAAAATAATTACTTTGAAGTAAATACAGTTGGAGATTTTTATAGCATAGTTATTTTTTTATACAATTCAAATCTTATAAAGTTTTCTATAGAAGAAAAGAATAATATTGTTATTGAAATCAATCCTCTTTTATCGCAATATTTTGATATTACGATAGAAAACGAAATTATAAAAGAGCTACCAAAGTATGAATTATTTATACAATGGATAATTAAATGCAATGAACTTAAAGCCTTTATAAAAGCTTTATCAGATAAAAATAATCCAATTGCTATTAATGTTATAAACGAGTATAAAGAAGAAATTGAACTAATTGAACTTGAATTGCAATCACAAACGCAAATTCTTAATCAAATATAATTAAAGGAGTAACAACAATGACAACAGGTGAAAAGATAAGACATTATCGGAAACAATTAGGTATATCGCAAGCAGAACTTGCGAAGCGTACAGATATACACCCTGTTTCTATTAGAAAATATGAAACTAATAAAATGCAACCACAGTTGCCGACTTTATTAAAACTTGCAGAAGCACTAACAATTACTGTACCACAATTGTTAGAAAATAAATATTATTCATCATTAAAAATTAACAATTATATTTATAATGGTGAATGTCTGTGTGCTGATGATGTGCTATTAAGATTATCAGATGAAGGAAGAATTGCTCTTGATTGGAGCGATAATAATTGTTATTTCATATATTAATAAAAATTAAAAAGAAGATGTAACAATCTTCTTTTTTAGTATGCACAAAAAGTAGGTGATAAAAATGCCATATACGAAAAGAAAAGCACATCACAAAACACTTGATGATTTGCTTGATTACATTATGGACGAAGAAAAGACTGATGGTGGCTTATTAATAACAGGATTAAATTGCCACCCAGATACTTCCAAAATTGAATTTAAGAATACTCTTGATAAATTTGGGAATAAGGGTAATAGGGTAGGGTATCATCTTGTACAATCATTTTGTCCAGATGATGACATTACTCCAGAACAGGCTCACGAGATAGGAGTTAAGCTCTGCAAAGAATTATATCCTAATTTTCAAGCAGTTGTAACAACTCATATTGATAGAGGGCATATACACAATCATATAGCACTTAATTCGGTAAACCTTAATGGAAAAAAACTTAACGATAAGCGAACAGATGAAAAAGAAGGTTTATATGCTTTTATGAGAAAAAGCAATGAAATATCAGCAGAATATGGTTGTTATGTGATGCCAGATATAAAATTCAAATACAACAAGAAAAAACCAAAAGATATGTATTATGCTTACAGGCATCAGACTTGGCGACAGAAAATAGTTGAAGATATGAAACAACTTAAACTTGAATGTAATTCAATGAATGAATTTATAACTAAATTATTTGATTTAGGATATGATGTAAAATATGGTAAATACATATCAGTTAAGCCACAAGGAAAAGAACGCTTTGTAAGACTTAAAACATTAGGTGAAGAATTTAGTGAAGATAACTTACGATTATTCTTTCAAGGCTCTCACCCAGATTATTATTATCACTTTAAAAAATATAGTGAAACCGACTATAATCAAAAGTATGTTGAATATTACCGTGAATTGCAAATTGCATTAGAATTAACTTCAAGTGTAGCAATACAAGGCGGTGAATTGCCTAAATTTCAAAAGACCAGAAGAAAAGCAGAAATTCAAGCTGAAAAGGTACAAGCTGTACTTGATTTGATTGAACGCAAAAACATACAGAGCTTTTCTGATTTGGATATGCTTATAAAAGATTGCAGAAACAAAATTCATAGGGCTAATCTTGAAGTACGAAAATATGAAAAAGAACATAAAGATGCAGTTGAATTAATCGAAAAAACACAAACTTTTCTTCAAATGAAAAAAGAATATGATTATGCAACATTCTATAAAAGCATTGATGAAGAATATGAGATGCCAGAAGAAATACAGCTTTTTGAAAACTTGAAAAAAGAGCTTGCTATATCTACAGAGCAGGAAGCAAAAGAAATTATAAAAAATCAAGGTCAATACCGCATCAAACTTAATCAAATGAAAAGTGAAATATATGAGATGCAACAAGACCTGTTCTGGTATGATACAATTAAAGAAGAACATTTAATTAAAAGCGGATTGTTCCTTCATAATGTTAAAGTCGGCAATAATAGGATTGATTATTCTCACAGCACCAATGAAGAATGGTGTATTAATCTTCCATATTGCGATTATTATATTATGATTGATAAGAAGTATGTCACATATAACCACAAATACGGTTATAACACGCTTTTCTTAATAGACGATAAAACATATCAGATTTACACAAAAGACGAAAATAACGAATTACAGAGGGCAAATACGATAAATGGTGAAATGCTTGAAGATTTTGTTGAAGAAATGAAGCAAATTACAATCGAGCAACACAGAGAGAAAAAAGAGGAGTATTAACTTACTTCTCTTTTTCAATAGTTCCATTATCAAGTGCATATCGTACACATTTATTTATAATTTCATTCAAAGATAAGCCTGTAGCTTTACTGATTGCCCTAATTCTTTCCATCAAATCTTCTTCATAACGAGTTGTAAATTGTACATAATGTTTTTTATTTCTAAACGATAATCCCATAATTTCCCCCTTTTCTGTATGTTCACTTATTTGTATATTAAATATCATATTTTTTAATATAAAGATATATCCAATAGTATGTACAAAAACATACACAATATTGACTTAAAATTGAAAAAATGATAAAATTAATACAAGGCAACATAATGCCAAAGAAATGAGGTGAGCATATAAAATGATTTGGACAGATTTTGCATTTTGGTTTAGCACACAAGATAATAAAACAAAACTTATCATTTTAGCTGTGATGATTTCAACGATAGCAATATGTGGTTTGCTTGGTTGGTTACAAGAGGAACACAAGAAAAACAAGAAAAAGAATATGATATAATTATAAGTGGTGAACAACATTAGTTCATCACTTTTTTATTAATAGTAATACAAATAATACTTGACAAACAAAATTTTGTTTACTATAATTAAATAGTAATAGTTAGCATAGCAAAAAAAGAAAGCCACACTAAAACTTACAATTTAATATGATAAATCTCTTTGCATCTTTTCTTGGTTTTCTTTTTGAACGAGCCACACAGATATAAATATTTGTGTGGCTTTTGTATTAATGATTATTTAATCAGTATCTACGACCTATTATTTATGGATTTATATTTTTGATTGCTATAATTTCTTTGATTGTTATGAAAATCAAAGAAGGAAGAAAGAATATATAAAAGATGAAAGGAATAACCCAATATGTCAAAAAATAACTTAAAAAAAATGTATGTATTTTCAAGTGAAGAAACAAAGAACATAATTGAAAAGTATGTCCAAATTGAAGCAGATAGAAGGGAATGTAGTCTTTCAAAAGTTGTAGAGGAATTATTATTAGATGCTATCTATGAACGAGTGCCAGAAAGCCGAGCAGAAATCACACATATTTTTGAAAAAAGATATTCGTTTGGTTATAACAGAGCCATAACGAAAGATGCAGATTTGTTGTAATGGACAGCTCTTTTATTAATAAAGTATAAATATATTTTTTTACCATATTCATTATCTTTTTATTGGCAATTATAAATTAATGATTATTATTTTTACAATCCATCAATCTATCTTTCTTGATATGATTGATAATATAATAAATAATAATATATAGATATAGTTAATAGATATAGTAATTATAAATAACAAGATACTGATTTTCAGTACCTTAAATTTCATAGTTGATTTTTCAGTGCCTTAAAATCGGTATATGAAAAATAGCCAAACAAACAAATAAAATGTTAAAAATAATTAGTCATATCGCCGAAATAATGACAATAAGATTAAAATTTATTGACAATAAGTAAAAAGCGTGGTTATATAAATAATATTAGAATATATAAAGTAGGTTTTTATAATGAATGAAAATGGAAGATGTCGTAGGAAGTTTAGTTCCTTTACAAGTATTCCAACACATATTGCAAAAGCAAAAATGTCTGCAAGAGCTAAAGGCATATATTTGGATATATGCTATTTATTAGATATAGAAGATGCTTTTCCAGATAATCCTAATAATAAAGTCACAAAGACAAAAATTGCACAATTATCTACAGAAGGTAAAACAGCATTTGAAACAGGTTGGAATGAACTAAAAGAACAAGGATTTATAAAAGTAAACAAAATAAATACTTCAAAACATTTTACTTATTCATATGATGTATTTGATGTGCCACAAAAAAATAAAAATGATGAAGATAATAAAGAAGAAACAGAAACCAAAAAAGTTGATGAACAAAATACAGACATTCCGACAATGTATAGAGAAACTACATATGATGATATAGTAAAATATATAAATTCAAGAATTTGTTATTCATCTTGGGAAAACAAAACTTTAGCTGATGTAATTCAAGATAAAGATGCACTATATTACAATCCAGAAATCTGTAATATATATGTACGATATATTGTTGATGATATAAAAAATATCATTATAAGTGTTCTTATGAAAAAATCTAAATATATTCAAATAGGTAAAGATAAGCATAGTTCTAATGAAGTGAAATCTGTTCTTAACAAAGTAACAAATTACCATATTTCATTTATTATTAATTCACTCTATACCTATGGTTTCTTTGATGGAGAATTGGATATAACTAATATGCAATCATATTTATTGACAACAATATATAATTCAATATTAACATATAATGCTTCACATATGATGTCCACAGCATTATAAATAATGATTACTAAATATGATATATATATTATTCTAATACTTTGTAATAGTTTATATGTTATTTAACTAATAGATAGACTATTATTTATTCCTACTTTTATATATCATATTTGTAATTTAAGGCAAGCGTTTTAGCTTGCCTTTATTTTTACTAAAAACAATTTAATTATATTGAAATTTAATAAAAAAGCTGTATAATATAGTTAAGAGGTGAGCGAGAAAATTTAATATTTTCAAACTTGTTCTTTTTAGTTTGTTCGCAAAGGGGGGTATTGCCTAACTAACTTACTGTAAGAATATAAACCAAATCTACAGAATAAAGGAGAAATTTATTATGAACAATACATTAAGACGGAGATTATTATCAATATTTCTGATTATGGCAGTTTTCACTACAATCTTTTCACCAATAACAGCGAAAGCTGATACCGAGGAAGAGATTGATGAAGAACAAAGCATTGTTTATGTTAGTTCGCAATCAGACCTTTCTTCAATGACTGCTTCTAAAACTTATATCTTAACAGAAGATATTGATATAACTGGTAATTGGAATTCTATTGATAACTTTATTGGAATATTTGATGGTGGCGGTCATACCATAACATACACTACTGATACAAGCACAGGAGCATTTGTAACTACACAATACTTAGGCTTATTTGGTACTTGTTCTGGTGCAACCATAAAGAATGTATATGTTAATGGTAATATAACATTAACAACAAATGGTTCTATAGCAAATCCAAATATGTATATAGGTGGTATTGTTGCAAAAGCAACAAACACTACATTAGAAAATGTACACTTTTCTGGAAATATAAGTGTAACTACTAACAATGATAATAGTTCTTGGGTTGGTGGTTTAGTAGGGCAAGCAACTTCTACACAGATTTCACTTTCTTCTAATACTGCATCAGTAACAACCACCATAAACAGTTATATTGGTATTACTAAAACTGGTGGCTTGGTTGGTGAGCTTAATGGCTCTGTAGAAAATTGTTACAATATTGGTAATGTATCTGCAACATCTGCATCAGATAGTCCATATGCAGGTGGTCTTGCAGGTGTGAACAGTGGTTCTATTGGCAAAAGTTATAATGCAGGAACTGTTAATGCCCAAAGTGGAAGTATGGGAATGGGAGATGTTTACGCAGGCGGAATAGCAGCATTATCAGAAACAGGAAGCACAATTACAGACTGTGCTGTTTTATCATCTTCAATAAGTGTTTCTTATGGTTGGGTAAACTCTGGTTATAAATATATTATTGCTAAAGGTGGTACAAAGAGTAATAATATTGCCACAAACACTATTTCTGGCTCACCTTCAAATGATGCTAATTCCAGATATACAAATGCTCAATTAAAAACTACAGCACCATATAGCTTTGATTTTTATAATACTTGGGCAATAAATGAAAATATCAACAATGGTTATCCGTATCACTATAGAAATACTTATGCTGTTAGTTCACAAAACTTAACTGTGCCAAGTACATTGCAGTCACTGATAGATGATGGACTTATTAGTGTTAATGACATTAAGCAAACAGATGATGGATTTACATTATGTACAAAACCATTGAGCGAAATTTTCACTGATATGGGAGTTCCTTCTCAAATAAACGGAAGTGACGGTTCAAGTTTATCTCTTTTCTATTTAACTTCTTGGTATATCTATAGTGTAGGAAATAATTATAGTATATTGAAAATGAGAGGATATGAAGAAGCCAAAAGAATAGCAGAAATAGAAGCAGAAGAAGCAGGAGCAGCAGTAGGAGAAATAAAAGGTGTAGGAACATCAATTCCTTTTATGGATTTTGATATGAGTTTAATAAACTTATTTTATGAAGATTTTATTCAACAAGTAAATCCATCACAAAATGAGTTCGACTTATATACAGCATTAAGAAAACTTATTTATGGTAATGTTGATGCAAATTATACTTATTGTGTTCCTATTGCAAATTATTTTGCATCTGCATCTTCAAAGGGAAATCATTTAATTGCGGAAGAATACATAAAAAAAGTTTTGACAACTGAAAGAGATGCAAATGGTTATATTAATGTACCAAGTAATGTTACTCCAGAGCAAATAGAAGTGTTAGAAAAGTTACCAGATGGCTATGATAGTATATACAATAGAATTAAAGTAGGCAATTATAATTTGACTAATAAAGAAAAGAACGCTATACTTGCGTGCAGAACAGGCAATTTATCCTTAAATGCTTACGCAGCCGAAAATATTGCACACGCTGTTGCAACAATAAAATTAGGAGATTTCTTACAAACTAATGACACCATTCTTGTTATAACATTAGCCGCTCTTGGAGAAGCAGGAGCTTTGGTAACTTATGAGTTTACAAGAGCAGGAGCAGCGTATTTATTTCCAAAAGCTATAAAGTCAGATGCAGGTGTGGGCGAAGAGTCAATTCCTAAAGAACAATTTGTTTCTTATCTTTTAGATGATACATTAGTAGCTAATTTTGGTGATGTATAATTCTTACAACTTTTTTGATAGAACTGTACTTTTTTCCTTATTTGTGATAAAATAAAACAGTAAAATGTAGATAAGGAGATATTATGAAAAAATTTATTAAGATAATAGGGATAAGTATAATAGTTCTTTTTATATTATTTTGTGGGTTGCTATTTGTACAAGACAACATTCTATATCCTAATGATTTGTATATAAAAAGAAATGAAATCAATGATAATAAAATTCTTATAGGATTATCAGAAGAAGAAGTTATTGAGTTATTAGGAGAGCCAAAGTTTAAATCAGAGGGCGGAAGAAAAACTTATACATATAGTGCAGGAACAACAGTAAAAAAATCAATTTTAGTTGGTGAGTATCAACCAAGGTATTATGACTTGCAAATAAACTTTGATGAAAATAACAAAGTAAATTATACAGGCATAATGCAAATACCATAAAATAACTATATTTAATATAGTCAAAGTGTGAAATAAATTATTTGATAAAGGCAAGCTGTAACAGGCTTGTCTTTATTTATGCCTAAAACCGTTGTAAAATAATAAAGGGCAGAAGGCAAGATACAAAAGAAATATTTGAGTTATTGCATATATAGTTCACCGTAAATAATTAAATAATAAAATACATAGGACAATCCTTAAACACACCCCAGAAAGTGGGGTGAGGATTGTGAGAGAAACGTTAGAAAAGCAATTTGATACATATATAAAAAAAACAATTAAAAATACAATAATTAACTATAAGAAATATGAAACAAGGAAGATGCACAGAGAAGTATCATTTGAAGCATTATCAAATGATGCCGATATATCTGTGCCTTTTTCTTTTTCATTAAAAGAAAATCTTGAAGATTATTTTGAAAACGAAAAATTATATACTGTTGTATCAAAACTAACAGCCGAACAAAAAGAAATATTAGAGCTTAAAATTCTATACAACTATAATTCAAAAGAAATAGCTCAACAGTTAAATAAAAGCGATAGTCGAGTAAGACATATTTATGCTGATACTATTAAGAAAATCAATAATCAAATGAAGGAGTGATTATATATGCTTATTGATAATTTAATAAAAGCTAAAAACGGTGACTGTGTGGCAGCAAACAACATTCTTAAACATTACAGGCATCTTATTCATTATATGATGGAAAAATACGAGATAACCAACAAAGAAGATTGCTATGATGTAGTAATCGAAAGAATTTTAAAAAGTTTTTATAAATTTGATATTTAAACGCACACTTGCTGAAATCTTGTTGTGTTTATTAATAGAGTGGATTGATGTTTATAGAAATTCACTGTTAATATCGAACATTGAAAAACACACCTACTGTATTAATGAAAAGGTGTCATATAAAGAATTATAATACTAAATTGCTCTGATAAGCTCCAAGAAGTTGAAGGTTGAATATGTATTTATTCAAATAGCAAATATAACGAGGGAAAAAGCGGATTTCGTGCAATCCGTGTTGGCGAAGATTTAGAGCAAGGATAATGATACTTCAACACGAGAATGGTGTTGCTACATAAACGAGTGTAGAGGGGGCAAATCCCTATGTGAGTTCACAGCTCAATTATAGTTCTTATTTATAAAAAAATGACAGATGTCAAAAAAATATGAGAGGTGAATTTTAAATGAGAAGAAAAAATAAACCAATTAATCAAGAAAATCAAGATAAACGAACATTAGAACAAAACCAGAATATCACAAAACAATATGCTGTATCATACGCAATACTTGTATATAACCACTTGCACCCTAAATCAGATGCTACAAAATTTGCTTGCAATATGATAGAAATTATGAGAGCAATGAAACCACGTTTTGCCGTTAAAGAAGCTGATAAAGTTCTTCTGGGGAAAGAATACAAAGGGAAACATAGCAATGAATAAGAAGAAATTTATCATTAAAGAGAAGTTTGATAATCAAGGAAGTCCAATTGACAGTTTAATTATAGAGATATTTAAGGAATATTGTATTGAAAAATTTGAAGAAAATAATCGAAAGGGCTGCCAAAAATTAAAAGGTGTGATATAATTAATCACATAGAAAAGAGGATTAACTATTTTAGATATTGGAAAGTAGGTCAATATGTATAAAATAGAAAATCCAGAAATGTATATGGCAGCAGTGCTTGGAAGATTATCAAACGAAAGATTAGAAGATGTAAAAAAATATGGCGAAAGTGGAAGTATAAGAAACCAAATATCATTACTTAAACAATTTTGCAAAGAAAATCATATAAGAATATACGACACTTATGTTGATGATGGTGAAAGTGGTGCTTTTTATGATAGACCACGGTTTTACCAAAATGATTGATGATATTGAAGCAGGTCACGTTAATTTAGTTGTTGTTAAAGATTTATCAAGATTTGGAAGGGTAGCATCTGGAATTGACGATTATATTTTAGAATATTTCAAGATGAAAAGAATTAGATTTATTGCTGTAGGAGATAATCTTGATAGTGTAGCATCAGCTAATTTTGAAGATGATGTTTCATTCAGAGCATTTTTTAATGAATGGTTTTTAAGAGATTGTTCTAAAAAAACAAAATTGGGAAAGCACAACAAAGCAAAAGAAGGCAAAGTAATGTCAACATATCCTAAATATCGGATATAGCAAAGACCCACAAGACAAAAATCACTTAATACCAAACCCAGAAACAGCGTGGGTTGTTCAAAAAATCTTTGAACAATTGAAAAGCGGAATATATCCGACAGATGTTGCACAGTGGTTAAGTGACAATAATGTTCCTGTTCCTTCAGCAAGTGTTGGAAATCAACACACAAGAAAGATAGACGAAATAAAAAGATTATGGAACAGGACAAGCGTTGTCCGAATAGCCAGAGATAAAACATATTTAGGATATGTTATCAATGGGAAATCAAAGAAGTTAAGCTATAAAAGCAGAAAGATTATTCAAGTACCGTATGAAGAACAAATCGTTAAAGAAGGTATGCACGAAGCACTTGTAGATAAAGAAACCTTCGATATTGTACAGCAAATGATTGACAGTAGGAAGCATACGAGAAAATATAAGTATGACTTCTTATTAAGAGGATTACTTGAATGTGCAGAGTGCGGTAAAAAATTAAGTGTATTAACCCAGAAACAAAAAAGTGGTAATGAAATTCAATATTTAAGATGTAACACTTATGCTTCAATGACAAGATTAAAACTTTGTACACCACATTCTTCTAATTGTGAAAAACTAACAAATGAAGTTTTAGATACTATCAAAAAAAGATTACAACAATACCTTGATGAAGATAAGCTCTATGGAGTGGCTAACAAAGTTAAAAACAGGCAAGAATATAAAAAGAATATGATAAGCAATCAAATCGAAGTCTTAAACAATAAGCTGATTATGTATGATAGAAAAATAGAGCAATTATATGAAGATAGACTGAATGGCATATTGCAGGTTGAAGATTTTGAGAGAATGTACTCGGCTACAATAGAGGATAAAAAAGACTTAAATCAAAGGATTGAAAAACTAAAAATCCAAAAATCTGATGTAGATGATGAGTTAAAGTTAAAAGACCTTGTAAAACAGTTTATGTCTATGAAAGAAATAACAAGGGAAATGCTTGTGTTATTGATTGATAAAATAACAGTAACAGAGCAAAAAGAAATCACTATATATTATAAATTTAATGTATTAAACGAGAGCGGTCAGAATGAAAATGAGATTGCTCAAATAAAATGTAGTTAATTTATCATAACGAACAACAATGACGATTATTGTTTCTTATGATAAGATGAAAAAATATAGTAATATCAATAGTTTCCTCTTTTCTAAAAATTGAAATATATAGTAAAAATCAAAAAAATAATATAAAAAAGATAAAATTGGTAATATTGCGAATGGAATATGGGTAATAAAAATGGTATAATGAGTACAAGAGGTGAGGAAAAAGTTAATAAGGCTTTGACTTCATCTTTTAATGTGCAATTTTGAAAGGAATTACAAAATTATGGAATACAGAAGTGCAATAGTTGATGAATGTGGAGAGGTTATGTATTGGTGTTCAGAGTTAGAAGATTATGAGATTGAACAAATCTTGGAACATCACACAGAATGGAGAAAAACTTGTGTTGAATGGTGATATATAAAGGAGCAAGAACAAAGTGAGTTATGTCGTTAATATTATAAAATTCGGTTTTAATCACGAATATGGATTATTTTGTGGCAGTCATAGATACATTTCTTCTGCTAAACAAATCCCTGTTACAACAACAAATTCATTTCAGAAGCCGAAAATTTATAAAACTTTAAATAATGCTAATAGAGCATTAGAAAATCTCAAATTAAAGTACAACATAAACGGTGAAAACCTTGTTGGAGTAGTAGAGGAATATATTGATAAGTCGTAATGAAAGGAGTTCTATATGGCAACAAAAGATAAACTTGTTAAAAATGTTATTAAAGGTTGTATGAGGTGGAATGACTATACATCTATTCATATTATTAACTTAAATGATAACGACCATCAAGTCTGTTTTGGCGGAGATATTAATAATTTTCTTTATCCTGAAAAGTATGGAATTGAAATAATTAATTATCAAAAAAAAATTATGGATAGTAAAGTTATCAATTATTATGAGAATGGTAATGGTTCATTATATTTAGTAATAGAGATGGAGGAATAACTTATTTATGAATAACATAAGGCGTAAAGAAATTCGCAGAATAGAAGCAGAATTACAAACTTTACTTGATGATATTGAAAATGTTAAAGATGAGGAACAGGAAGCCTTTGATAATATGCCAGAAGGCTTACAGGCATCAGATAGAGGTGAAGCAATGGAAGAAAACATTTCTAATCTTGAAAATGTTGTTTGTAACATAGAGGAAGCAATTGACAACTTAACACTTATTGAATAATGAAGGGATTATTATGATGAAAACTTTTTGGAAAGTAAAATCACGCTATTTTGCAGAAAAAGGCAGAAAGCCAACAGCACATATTGGATTTTTAAATGCAGACAAAATAAGAAAAGAGGGATATTAAGAATGTCAGTAGAAAGAACATATATTGAAACTTATGCACCAGACAGCGATATGACCTTTATTGTTGAAGATACTTTAGTTAATGGTGAAGTAGCATTTTCGGAAGTCAAAGGTTTTTATCACGGAAAGCCAAACCCACAGTCAACGGAAAAATATTATAATAGGCTCAAAGCGGAATACAAAATCTGATTACTATATTAATGATTTGACATCTGTCAAAAAAATAAGGTGGCGACCTACGCAGAAAGGAATTCTATATGTTAAGACAGAAAATCAACATTACACAACAGGACGGAAAAATTACTGTTTCAGACCATAACGGTGTAGTAACTATTTATGATATGAATAGGGTAATAGAGGGAATTGAAAATGGTAACATTGATAATGTTTACCTTGCAAATATGGTTGCTGAAATAATGCACGATTGTTTAAATGCAGACAGAATGTCTTGTAAACTTCACGATTGTAATGATAGACACCAGTATAGTTCTTCTGGAACTGCTATTGAGGGTATAAGTGCTAAATCTAATCATCTAAAATCTGCAATGATAAATATTTGTCAAGTATTGTTAAATAAATACACTTCTATTTATGAGATAACAGATGCAGGCTATCTTGCAGTTGTTTTTGAAGATGAAGGCTTTTTCGATATTGATAAAATGAAGAACGGAAATGAAGTTGTTATATTTAATGATAAAATTGATTGTGAACTGCCAAGCATAGTTTTTGACATTACAGAATGGGTCTTTATTGATTATAACGAATATAAAAAGACACTTGAAGAAAATAACAAAGATATAACAGACTAAACGAAATGGCAAAGATAAAAAGACAAATGCCGTGGGATAATTGTGTATATGCTTTATTTCCATTCGGAAAAGGTTTTCCAATATGTGCTTATGGAGTTAAGCCTAAATCAGATATAAGTATAAAAGATTTGTACCATTGTATGCCTAATGGTAAATGTCGAAAGGAAGAAATTGAAAGTAAACAAAGGAGTAGAGCTAATATGAGTATGGCAGGAACAATGATGAATGGCGGAAATCGAAAAACAAAAATAAAGGTTACTGACATTCGTGAAAATCCATTGAATTTTTATGAAAAAGAGGATATTTACAAAAAGACCATTGATAAAGAAACTGGAAAAGATATTGAATTAGTATCTTTGGCAGAAGGCATTAAGGAAAACGGTCAGATGCACAATGTTGTAGTATATGAAGATACTACTATTGATGATGGAAAAAAATATACCTTGATAAGTGGTGCAAGAAGATATAAAGCAACACTTATGAATTACGAACAAGGCGAAGGCTCTGGTGAACTTGATGCTCTTATTATTGCAAAGCCAAGCAATCCATTTGAAGAACAGTTGCTTATTATTGAAGGTAATAAACAGAGAAGGCGAGAGTTCCAAAGTAAACAGGTAGCTTATCAAGAAGTTCTTTCAATGGAACAGATTTATGATGAATATAAGAAGTCTGGTATGATACCAAAAGGACAAGTCAACAAAAGAAAATTTGTGGCAGCATCACTTGGCATTAGTGAAGGTACAGTTGAAAATCTGCATCATCAGTTTGATAAAACAGAAATAGACGAACATCATAAAAATAAACCAAGAAAAACGAATAAAGCATCAAAGAAAAAAGAAAAATACAACGAGCTTGCAGACGAAATACAATGTGAAGTTGCTTTTGCTTGTGATAAAGTAAAGCTGACAGAAAAGGAATTAATCTTCACTTACGATAGCTTTGAAGATTTGAAGCATTTACTTGATGCCTTTTCTATTAATGTTAATGTAAAGGAGTTGGAAGAATGGCTAAAACAAAACCTGTAGAAATTAAAGTAAAAATGTGCCGACCTTGTGCAGAAAAGCTAAAAGCAGAAGGCAAGGTAAAAATCGGCAGTTCGTGTAAAGATAAAAACGAATGTGCAAATTGCCATAGACGAAAATTTGTCTATGATTGTGAATTGATTAATCAAGAGCCACCTTTGATTATTCCAATTAAAAAGAATTGGTTTTACAAAATAATTGAAGGTGTAAAAAAAGAGGATTACCGAGAAATTAAATCCTATTGGACAAAACGGTTTGAATTAGGAGATGCAACCAATAAGGTTTGTGAAGTGATTTTCAAAAATGGATATACAAAAACTGCTCCGACCTGCCATTGTAAAGTAAACATACATACAGGATATGGTAGGGAAGAATGGGGTGCAGAGCCAAACACAGAATATTATGTACTTGATATTCTCAAAGTGATTGAAGTTAAGATGTAGGTGATAACAATGAAAATACCTAAATATATTGAACAGGCATTACAGCAAAGAGGAAAAGCAGCTTGGGAATTGATGAAGGCAGATACAATAGTTAGTGACTTCATTATGAAAAATAATATTGATGTAGCTGATTACGACTATTTGACTGGTTGTGAAATGTATACTAATCCAAATGAAAGTGCTAATCGTATAAGAGAAGCAATATTGAATACAGAGAAACAATAGGGAGTAAAACTAATGAGAATTTTAAATATTGTCACCCAGAAGGGTGGAACAGGTAAATCAGAAACAGTAAAAAACCTTGCTTTTGGGTTAGCGAAAAAGGGTCTTAAAACTCTTGTAGTTGACCTTGACCCACAGGCAAATACTTCATCAACAATTTTAAAGTTGCACGAAAGTATTTCAAAAGAAACACTTGATGAAATGATACAGACATTTATTAATGATAAACCAGACAATCCGACAGGACTTGAAGGAATTGATATTCTTCATAGATTTATGAAGAAAAAAATTGACGGATATGATGTAAGTGATGTGCTTCTTCAACCAACATTAATCAATGAAGCGATACAGCACACCAAATACATAAATCTTGATATTTTACCTGCTTCTTCAAATCTTATTGAAACTGATATGAAGTTAAAGACAAGCTGTATGAAAAGTGATACAAGACTTGATATAGCACTTCAAAAAGTAGAGGATAAGTATGATGTTTGTATTATTGACAACAGTCCTATTATCAATGGGGTTACAATAAACGGTGTTACTGCTTGTAAGAATGAAGGCGACCTTATTATTATCCCAATTAAGATTGATGCAGGTAGCTTGGAAGGTGTGGATATAACATTACAACAGATGCTTGAAATTCTTTCTTATTCTGATTTCTTGGAATTTGATTTCAAATTGCTTTTCACTATGAGAAACAGAACTGTTGTTGAAGCTGATGTTGAAAAAACATTAAGAACATTGTTCCCAGACAGATGCTTTAATACACCTATTCGTTATCAGTCAAAACCTGTTGTAACAGCATCTAATGAAAGAAAAATACTTCTCGAAGGAAGATGCAAAAGTGGTGTAGCACAGGATTATAAACAGCTTGTTGATGAAATTTTTGAAAGCATTAATCCAAATTAATTTGATTTCTTCTTTAACACCTCCTTTTTCATATAACTCGCAACACTTTCGGTTGCTTAAAACTACACAATCAATCTGACCTACGATTGTGAAGGCAATGAGTATGAGTTACATTGCCTATTTGGTGTAATAAAATTAAAAATAAAAATTTGACAAATGTCGAAAGGAAAATAATAAATGCTATTTGAATATTTATTGCTACAAAGAAGTATAAATAAGCTAACTGTAGATGATTTTAATTTTGATATTGGTACAAATATAGGAACTCTAAACCCTAACGAAGTAAAACTTATTCATACAACGAAGAAAATTAACAATACAACTGAATATACAATAAGTGTTCCTTGTGTTAATTTCTTTTCAGTTAATGATAAAGGAGTATTAAGAAGTCCAACAACAAGAGAGATAACCTTGCTTGACTTGACGGAATATAAAAAATATAATAAAACGAATGATGAATATGATTGTATTGAGGTGGAAGTATTTTATATTAACGCAACATTAAAAAATAAAATGTTATTTAATAAAATAAATAATTATATTTTTTTATTAAATCATAGATGTGCAATACGGAAAGATAGAATACCATACAGATTTTCATATTGTAATTGGAATATACCACCATTTATTACAGAAGAAAAACAATTTACAGAAGATGATAAACAAAGGCTTTTTAATGATATAAAAGTATCATTGCTTCAAGCCATAATATAAGGAGTAAAATATATGAAAACGATAGTATTAATTGTTGCCTTTATAATTGGTCTTTTTATGGGGAGTTCACTAATGTCAATTATAGCAGCACAAAAAATAAAAGAACTTGAAAGAAATGTTGCATATTTTCAAGGTGTATATGTAACAGCACAGAACGAATTAAAAAATCAAAGCGTTATTAATTATAACAAAGGTACAGAAAATGTAACTTTTAATTTAGAAGAATGTGAGGAGTAACGCTATGGAAACAAATGATTATGAAAGCGGTCGTGAACGACAAAGAAAAATTATTATTTTAGTATTGATAATCTTTATTATTGCTATTGTAATAACGGCAGTTTTATCAATAACGAAGCCAAAAGAAAATAATAAAGAAACAACAATACTTACAGATGTTCAAGCAGAAATTGTTGAAAACGAAGTTATTGTTAATGAAGAACAGATAGTTACAGGTTCAAACGGCGAAAATGATACCTTAATTCCTGCAAGAGTAAAAAAGGTTATTAATGGTAAAGTTCTTCAAATGACAGTAAATGAGAAAGATGTTGAAGTGTCTATGATAGGAATTAAAATTCCAGAAGATAAAGAAACAGAAGCTATTGATTATCTTAATGAGATATTTAAGAACTCAAAGAATGTTTGGCTACAGTATGATGAAATGACAGTTAACGAAAATAACCAAAGTCTTTGTTATGTCTGGTTATCAGAAGATGCCAATACAAATCTTGTTTCAGTTTGTAAAAACTTTATGTTGCAAGCGAAGCTGATAAGTGAAGGATTAGCAGAGCCTGTTGAAGAATATCCGAACTCACGATATGAATATGCTCTCAACTCAATAATCAAATAAACCTTGAAATTTCAAAGGGGAAGCAATAATGACAAATTATGAATATGTAAAAGAAAATTATCCGTCAAGGGTACTTAATACTGCTATTGGTGGTGTTATGGGTTGCCCAGAAGATTATGGACTGAAAAAATCATTAAGAAAAAGGCAATACTATTGTAAAGAAGATTGCGTAAAATGTTGGCAACTTCAAAATAAATAGATTAAATAACAACAAAAGGGTGGAGAAATATGTCAAAAAATAATTTAAAAAAAATGTATATGTTTTCAAGTGAAGAAACAAAGGGTATAGTTGAAAAGTATATCCAGATTGAAGCAGATAGAAGGGAATGTAGCCTTTCAAAAGTTGTAGAGGAATTATTATTAGATGCTATTTATGAACGAATACCAGAAAGCCAAACAGAAATCACACATATTTTTGAAAATAGATACTCATTTGGCTATAATAGAGCAATGAAAGGAAATGAATAAATGAGCTTGAAGAATTGTTTTGCTTATTCAACTAAAAGTAATGGAATTTGCGTTTGCTCGGTTTTAACTGATATGGTATGCGAAGGCAAAAAATGTTCTTTTTTTAAAACAAAAGAACAGTATGAGAAAGATATTGAAAAGGCAAATAAGCGGTTGGCATCAATTGGAGTTCCGACAGACATTATCAAAAAATATTATAAGAAGAATAATCTCACAGAAGAGGTAAGATAATGAAAAAAATAATTAAAGAGGTTAAAGACTTTAAGCCTTACATAAGAGATAAAATAATCTGTTTTTCAGTATCTTTATTTCTTGCGTTTATTGCTGATTATATTCCTTTTGAAATGGGAATAAACCTTTGGATATGGTTTTTACTGTATTTATTGTTCTTTATTTATGCTTATTTTATTTTTTGGCTGTCATATATAATAGTTCTGCCACCTACTACAAGAGTGAGAAAGGCCGATTTTGACAGCTTTTTAATTAATCAAGGCAAGGACATTGATTTAAACCGAAAAAGGCATATAAGACCATATAAACCGTTTTCCAAGAAGATTAAATATTCGTGTTACACAAACAATGGAAAAAAGGCTCTGTATATATTTGATGTGAAAAATAATTCATTAGTATTTGTTACATCTGGTGTATTGAAGGTGGTGGGTAAAATTGAAAAATAGTGAAATTATATTACTTGTCTATATTTCATTATGGAAAGTATTGGTTATGAACACAATACAATTGGCACAAGATTTTCAGAAGATACTGAAAACTGGAATATTCGAGATATGGTCGCAGAATGTGATTATGCGTTAAGTACATATTATGAGGAAGGTCACGCTAATGAAGAATTAAGACATTTGGGTGACGAAGATAAAAAAATGTGGTTATCAGAAACAGGAAGGCTTAAAAGGTTTATTAAAACTTATGAGCCATTTATTGATGATGTGATTTGCGAAGTTAATCATTGTTCAAACTATGATAACAGAACAAAAGCGGAAAAAGCACCTGCTGAATTTGCCAGACAACAGGCTCAACACGATATGTTCATTATTGCAAAAATAGTCGAACGAGCTGATAATATGGGTTTAATGTATTTTGATAGATTATCCTTAATAATGGATTTGCAGTGTGCAAACGAAAAATTCAATTTAAGATTAGACGAATTTCTCAAAGCAGATGATTTCAACTTTTCACACGATATAAGCGGAATTCAGCATCATATTGATAGAAACACAAAAACATTTCAAGATTGTTTTGTTCCTCGTTTTGCAGGTGATAGTATTGAAATAGAAAAGCCAGAACAAAACGAGCCAGATATTTGTAACGATTAAGAGAAATAATAATTATGACGAATATAAAAAAGAGTAAAGAACTTGAATATAAGAGGTGGTAATATGGCAAGAGTGACTTTGCCAAAGTACGAAGATATTTGGGGAACTATCCAAACAAAAAATGAATTCAAGTTTGTGATTACACACAATGTTATTAATGAAAAATATTATTTGTATCGCAAGGTTAATTCGCATTATAATAAAATCAGCAGTTCAACAGATGCTAATAATTTACTTAAAGAAATATCTAAATATGAAAAGCAAACATTTGAAATTTGTGGACGGTTTGCTTGCGTATATGCAACAAAGAATGGCTGTATTATTGAAGGTTGGAATGATGCCGAAGGAAAGTTAAACGGCAAAAAATCATTTTGTCCTATTTATAATGTTCAATGTATTCGTGCAAAATGTAAATATTGCGGTAGATGCTATAAAGATTGTTTATTAGAAACAAAAAATAAGGAGTAAAAATATGTTATTAATTATTGGAGTAATAATCGTTGGAGTTACACTTGCATTTATGTTTATGACTAACAACGACTATAATAAAAACACATTTACAATCAGAGTTATTACACTTTTTGTAGGAACAATTCTTTTTACTACATCTTGGGTTGTAAGTTCAAATATTACAGAACGAAAAGAAGAATACAAACTTGTTGAAAGTCAAAATATTGTAGCTCTGCAAGATAGTTCAAATACTTCTGGCAGATTTCTTCTTGGTAGTGGTACTGTCGGTAACAGTATGTATTATTGCTACTATATAGACACAGATGATGGATATAAATATCAGCAAATTGATACAACAGATTATTATGTTGATGTTTCAATAAAGTATTGTGATGAAAACGAAACACCGCATATTGAAAAATATGATAGGTACACTATTGAAACAAGTGATAAAATGTGGGGGTGGGTGTTTAATCCTGTATTAATATCTCCACAAGCAAATCAATCTGTATTCTCTGCTCAAAAGATATATATTTATCTTCCAGAAGGAACAATTGATGAAAATTATAAGGTAGACCTGCAATAACTCTACACTATGTATATTATTGACTTAATCGTTCCCCTTGAATAATTATAATCGAAAAAAATTAACAAATTTGTTATAAAGGGCTGCCAAATCTCAATAAATATAGTATAATATAAGTAAGAAAATATTTTTAAGAGGTGGAAAAATGTATCTTACTCATAAAGGAATTGTGGACGAACTTATACAATATGAATGTAACAGCGTACCACAAGTAAAAAATAAAATAAATGAATTAACAAAAACAAAATCCGTAAATGATGATTGGAAAGAATATTGTTATGAAGCCAAAAATCAAAGTGGATATGTTACTTTAGATTATTTATATTTTGATGATAAAAATGAAGATTATGATTGTTCTGTTAATATTGGATATGATACAAGTACAAGACAATATCTGATATATATAGAAATATAAGGTAGACTATGACATTTGTCAAAAAGGGAGAGATTAACTATAACATATTTTCAAAAACGGTTACAACAGAAAATTGAAAAAGAAACAGGTTTTAAGGTAAGAGAAAACTCTTTTATACGGACTTATGCAGGAAAAAACCAAAAGAGTGCAGGGGCTTTTTTATGGTTTTTTATGTTAGATTGTCCATCTGGAGCTTGGATAGGAAGTTGTTTTACAGCAACAGAGTGTTTAAGAAAAGACCGCCACCTAATAGCAATAGAGAATGTTATAGGCGAATATGAAATCTTTCCAGAATATATTTAAAAGAAAATAAATAAAATTATTGGTAGAAAACTATTTGCACTTAATATAATAAAAACACAAGTGTATGAATTGAGTGTATAAATTATAATTAATGTAAGAAATGAGGTAAGTAAAATGGAAAAAGCAGAAACAAAGGTTATAATTGATGCTGAAAAAGAATATGAAGAAATAAAAAAGACAGATGTCAAAAACAAGGTCGCAGAGCCTATTAATTCTTTTGAAATTAAAGATGTGACACCAGAAAATAAAAAGAATGGAAAGACAAAGAAAATTATTGCAATAGTATCATCTGTTATTGTTCTTATTTGCCTTGTTATTGGTATTTGGGCTATTGTTGAGAAAAACGCAAACAAATGGGAAATAAAGCAAAATGAAGTAACCGTTGAATATGGTGAAGTTTATGAGCCAACAATTACTGACTTTATTGATAACGAAAAATATCCGAATGTAACAGCAGATAATACTGAAATCAAGGTTAATGCTTCTTATGAAATTGATTTACAGGCAGAAAATAAACCAATGGCATACTATGCTGTAGGTGATTATGATATTGATGTTATTCATAAGGCTGAATATAAACTTTTCGGAGCAACTATCTTTACTATGGACGAAACAAAGAAAGTGAAACTTTCAATTAATGATACTATTGCTCCTGTATTCGCCGAAGATGCACCAACAGAGCTTGAAACTTATAAAGATTGTGAAATTGAAAACATTGAAGAAAAGTTCAAGGCTACTGATATAGCTCCTGTTACCATTTCTATTGATAAAGATAACATTGATTATGCAACAGTTGGTGAGTATGTAACCAATGTGTATGCTTTAGATAAATACGATAATGTAACAAATAAGGAAATTAAGATTAAGGTATTAGAGCCAACAGTTGAATTGGATAAAACATCTTTGAATATGACTGTAGGTGATACAGGAACTATAACAGCAACAGTAAAGGGCAAAGACCAGACTGTAGAATGGACTTCATCAGATGAAAGTGTTGCTAAAGTTGAAAATGGCAATATTACGGCTAACAAAGCAGGTAATGCTAAAATCACAGCAAAGGCTAATGGTGTTGAAACAAGTTGTGAAATAACTGTTGCAGAAAAAGCAGTAGCACCTTCAAATAATCGTTCAACAAGAAATTCTAATAATTCATCAAGCAATAATTCGTCACGACCTGCATCAAATGGTGGTAGTTCAAGTTCGTCTAATAACGGTGGCAGCAATTCTTCAAATAATAATACACCTACAACAAACGGCTGTGCAAACGGCAATCATAGTATGGGCGTAGGAAATATAGGAAGATGGTTTAATAGCAAAGCTGAATTGCAATCATATGTTAATGGGGTAATTTCTGAATGGCGAACAAAACTTGTTAATGGAACAATAACACAAGAAGAATATAATAAAAACGCACCTACAGGATATAGTGGTTGGTCTTGTGCAAATTGTGGCAAGTGGACAGGAAATTTCAAATATAGATGATTAGGTTGTATAACAAAAGTTGACAAAATTCTTTAAGTAGACAGGCTATAATTGTTATCAGAGGAAGGTGATAACAATGGCAGAAGAACTTAAAGATTTAATGTTTCCAGAAGGTAAGCCAGAGCCAGATGAATTTATAATCGCACTAACTGAACTTGCAAAACAAATAATAGAATATAGGAGAAATCAAAATGCCAAAACAGAATGAAATTAAATTGGGAATACAGAAAGGCGAAACTACTAATTTTGAAAATCTGATTTGCTCTTATTGTAAGAATGTGGTGATTGGAATGAGTTTTATGGCTATGTTGACCCACACGATACTTTATCAACAGACAGTCAAGTAACAAATAACTATACCTGTCCTAAATGTAAAAAACAAATGCGTGTATGTCTTGATGTACTTATTCACGCTGAAAAAACCAGCCAAAATTGCCAAGAGCAATTTAGTCTGGTGGTGAAAAGGGGTCAGCTTATTTATTCTTTCTTCCTTCTTTGATTTTCATAACAATCAAAGAAATTATAGCAATCAAAAATATAAATCCATAAATAATAGGTCGTAGATAC
>JAETUM010000016.1 GCA_021768625.1 Candidatus Stoquefichus sp.
TCATCAATGATATATTTTACAATATCCTTTTTACTCATAATAAAAATCCTCCTTTGGTAGTTAATATTATTCTACCAATGAAGGACTGTTTACACAAAATATTTTATACTCTCAATATACCAATTTAATCAATTAGGATTTATCCAGAAAAGGGTGTCAATAATTTTCAATTTGATATCATTTTAATAGAAATTTGTATATAAATTCATGTAAAACTATATATTTTAATTTTTATGATATATAGGTTGCAACAAATAGAAATTTTAGCTTTCTCATAAAAAAACTCTTTGGTAGATATGGATTTTATCCAACCAAAGAGTTTTCTATTAATCTTGTTTTAAATGATCTATATTTGCATAACAAGGAATACCATTTTCATATGTAATATTTACTTCGCCTTGAATGAGAGGATATAAATATTCATAAAGTTCTTTTGTTATATCATTATGTTCTTTGTTAATCCATTCAACAGGAATACGTTGTTCCATATTAGCAATTTGACTAACATCTTTGAAGTCACATTCAACAGTATATGGATGATTGTGAATACGATTAAAAATCATCATCACACCAGTTTCTCCTGCCATCGATGTTTTCACTGCGTATCGACCTATTTCAAATGATTCATCTAAATCAATTTTTGATGCTATATGCATTGCGCATCGTTGTAGAACATTTAATTCAATACTTCTTACTTTACATTTGAATTCTTTATAAACCATTGTTTCTAATACTTTTCCTGTACCAGAATGCAAAATATGTCCAAAAGCATCACGTTTAGCATATTGTGAATCTGAATCTAAAAACTGTCCATCTTCTGTTTTGATTCCTTCACTTACTGCAATAATAACACTTCGTTTTCTTTTGAATACCTCACGAATATCATTTAAGAAATTTTCCTTAATGAATGGAACCTCTGGAAGATAAATTAAATCGGGTGCATCGCTATATTTTGTTCTTGCTAAAGCACTTGCAGCAGTTAACCATCCTGCATTTCTTCCCATGATTTCTACAATTGTAACAGCATTTAATTTATAGATAGAGCTATCATATGCAACTTCTAACATTGAAGTAGCAACATATTTTGCAGCTGAACCAAACCCAGGAGTATGATCTGTACCCATAAGATCATTATCTATAGTTTTTGGTATTCCAACAAAACGAATAGGGGATTTAATAACACTTGCATATTGTGATAACTTTGCTACTGTATCCATAGAATCATTACCACCAATATAATAAAAATCAGTAATATTGAGTTTCTCAAACGTTTGAAATAATAGATCATATGTTTGAGAATCTTCTACATATGTAGGTAATTTATAACGACAAGAACCTAAATACATTGCAGGAGAGTGTTTTAAATCATTGATTTTTTCGGGAGTATTAAAGGTTTGTAATAAATCCATATATTTATTTTCAAGCAATCCCTTAATCCCATTAATCATTCCATAAATATGATTAAATTGTTTTGTATCAATACATTCAGCAATAATACCTGCTAGAGAAGCATTAATTGCAGCAGTTGGACCACCTGATTGTCCAATAAAACAGTTTCTTTTTTCCATGACTAAGACTCCTTTACTTTATTCTCCATTATTCTATCATTTTTTCTCTATAAAAAAAAGTTAATTTCAAAGGAAGATAGATGAATATTAAGAAAATGAAAGCGAATAAAAAAAGTATAACCAAATATAGGAATAATGATAATCATTTTACGTGAATTTTTAAAGAAATGATATGGAAATTTGTTTTCAACAAGAGTATACTATACATATATACAGGAGGAAAATGTTTATGTCAAAAAAGTATTTATCTATGGATGGTAATACTGCTGCTGCACACGTAGCTTATGCTTTTAGTGAAGTTGCAAGTATCTATCCAATTACCCCATCTTCTCCTATGGCTGAAAATGCTGAAAACTGGGCAGCCCAAGGGAAGAAGAATATTTTTGGATCTGCTGTAAATGTTGTTGAAATGCAATCAGAAGCAGGTGCTGCTGGGGCAGTACATGGTGCATTACAAGGTGGAGCTTTAGCAACAACTTTTACTGCATCACAAGGTTTGCTGTTAATGATACCAAACCTATATAAAATTCAAGGTGAATTGTTACCTGGTGTTTTTCATGTTGCAGCGAGAGCTTTAGCAACACGTTCATTAAATATTTTTGGAGATCATCAAGATGTTTATGCTTGCCGTCAAATCGGTGTGCCTATGATTTGTTCTCATAGTGTTCAAGAGGTTATGGATTTAGGTGGTATTGCACACTTAACTGCTATTAAAGCAAGTGTACCAGTTATTCATTTCTTTGATGGATTTAGAACTTCTCATGAAATTCAAAAAGTTGAAGTCATGGATTATGATGTATTAGAAAGTTTACTTGATAAAGAGGCATTAAAGAAATTCAAAGAAAATGCATTAAATCCACATACAAACCCAATTGAACGTGGTGGTGCTGAAAATGATGATATCTATTTCCAAGGTAGAGAAGCACAAAATCAACATTATGAAGCTGTAGTTGAAGTTGTTGCTGATTATATGAAAAAGATTTCAGATATTACTGGAAGAGAATATGCACCATTTACATATTATGGAGCAAATGATGCAACACGTGTCATTATTGCTATGGGTTCTGTTACTGAAACAGTCAAAGAAACTATTGATGAATTAATAAAACGTGGAGAAAAAGTTGGTTTAGTAAAAGTTCACTTATATAGACCATTTTCACCAAAATATTTATTAAATGTTTTACCAGAAACAGTCGAAAAGATTGCTGTTTTAGATCGTACTAAAGAAATGGGAGCAACTGGTGAACCATTATACTTAGATGTTGTATCAGTATTAAAAGACAAGAATGTAACAATAGTTGGTGGACGTTATGGTATGGGTTCTAAAGATACAACTCCACGTCAAATTAAGGCTGTATATGATCATTTAAATGAAAATGATCCATTTACATCATTTACTATTGGAATTAATGATGATGTTACTCATTTATCATTAAAAGAAGATCCTGACTTTACTGTAGATGCAGATTATACTGCTTGTTTATTCTATGGATTAGGATCAGATGGTACTGTATCTGCTAATAAGTCTTCTATTAAGATTATCGGAGATCATACTGATCTATATTCACAAGCATATTTTGCATATGATAGTAAAAAAGCTGGTGGAGCAACTCGTTCTAATTTAAGATTTGGGCATACACCAATTCGTGCAACTTATTATGTTAATAATGCTGATTTTGTATCATGTTCTTTAGATAACTATTGTTTAAAATATGATATGTTAAAAAATCTTAAAAAAGGTGGAACATTCTTATTAAATACAGAATTTAATGAAGAAGAAATTGTTGATTACTTACCAAATAAATTAAAGAAACAATTAGCTGATAAAGAAGCTAAATTCTATATTATTAATGCAAATAAGATTGCTCATGAAATTGGAATGGGAAGAAGAACAAATACTATTCTTCAATCAGCATTCTTTGCATTAAATCCACAAATTTTACCAATTGATAAAGCAGTAGAGTATATGAAGTCTATGGCTAAGAAAACATATGGTAAAAAAGGTGATGCAGTTGTTGAATTAAACTATAAAGCTATTGATGCTGGAAAAGATGCTATTGTAGAAGTAAAAGTTGATTCTTCATGGGCTGACTTAACTGTTAATGAAGCACGTCAACGTACAGGTGATGATCATTTTGATAACTTTGTATCAGTGATTAATTCATTAGATGGTTATGATTTACCAGTTTCAGCATTCATGGATAAACTTGATGGTTCTATGCAATCAGGTGTAGCAATTAAAGAAAAACGTGGTATTGCAATCGAAGTACCTAAATGGAATAAAGAAAATTGTATTCAATGTAATAACTGTGTTATGGTATGTCCTCATGCAACAATCCGTGCATTCTTATTAGATGAAGATGAAATGAAGGCATTACCAGAAGATATTTCAAATGATGTCTTAAAACCAATGGGTAAAAATGTTGATGGTTTAGTATACCGTATACAAGTTTCACCAGATAACTGTGTAGGTTGTGGATTGTGTGTAACTGAATGTCCAGGTATGAGAGGAAATAAAGCATTAACAATGGTACCAGTTAAAGAAGAATTGGATCATGCACAATTAGCTGATGCTATGTATGCTAATGTTACATATAAGGCTGATCGTTACCCAACAACAACAGTTAAAGGTGTTGGATTCATGAGACCATATTTTGAAGTTTCTGGAGCTTGTGGTGGATGTGGAGAAACTCCATACTATCGTTTGGCTTCTCAATTATTTGGTAAAGATATGAGAATTGCTAATGCAACAGGATGTAGTTCTATCTACACAGGGTCAACTCCATCAACTCCATGTACAGTTGATGAGAATGGACAAGGACCTGCATGGGCAAATTCATTATTTGAAGATAATGCCGAATTTGGATTTGGTATGAAGTTGGCTGAAAACTATAAAGCAAAACATATTTTAGAAATCATTGCAGCTTATAAAGATGACTGTGAAGCAGAATTACAAGAAGTTTTAAATAAATATGTTGAAGTTAAAGGACAAAGAGAAGAAGAAAGAGCATTATATGATCAATTAGTATCATTAGTAGAAGCATCTCAATGTGAAGGTATCAAAGCCTTATTAGATATGAAAGGTGATTTGGTTACAAAATCACAATGGATTATTGGTGGAGATGGATGGGCATACGACATTGGTTATGGTGGAGTAGACCATGTATTAGCTAATGATCAAAATGTTAATATCTTAGTATTAGATACAGAAGTTTATTCTAATACAGGTGGACAATCTTCTAAATCTTCACAAGCTGGTTCTATTGCTAAGTTTACTGCTGGTGGTAAAGCTGTAGCTAAGAAAGATTTAGCACAAATTGCAATGGCATATGGACATGTTTATGTAGCACAAGTTGCTATGGGAGCTAATCCAATGCAAACAATTAAAGCATTCAAAGAAGCAGAAAGTTATGATGGACCTTCATTGATTATTGCTTATTCTCCATGTATGGAACATGGAATTAAAGGTGGTTTAGCAAATCATCAACAACAACAAAAACGTGCTATTGAATGTGGATATTTCAACTTATTAAGATATGATCCTCGTTTAGAAGAAGCTGGAAAGAATCCATTACAAGTAGATTCTAAAGAACCAGATTTCACTAAATTTAAAGATTTCTTATTAAGCGAAAACAGATTTGCTCAATTATCTAAAGTTAACCCAGATCATGCTGCTGACTTAATGGATAAATGTGAAGCAGATGCTAAGAAACGTCGTGCTCGCTTAGAACGTATGACAAAAGAATAACAAATAAGAAGATGAATAGTTGATATGATTATTCATCTTTTTTATTTCATTTTCTTATAACTTTGTAGTATAATACGCTCGAGAGGTGACAATATGAAAGATTTTATTTATATGAATACATTTTTCAATATGATTTATGGAAATGAATCTGCATATATAAGAGACATACAATCTCCTCAATTTATTGAGGGGTATATAAAGTGGTTAGAAACTTACCAAATCTTTATGCCAGTATTGTCATCATTGAAAGAAAGTCATTTGAATATGATAGCATCATGTCATAAGATTATAGATGTAGATCATATTTTACATATATCACTATCAGAAGAAATAAAAAGTATTTCTGATTTTTATCAAGAAAAGACACATGTTTTATATATCCCTGGACTAAATAATGAAGAGGTTTTAAATATTCCCTTTCAAAAATTAAACGATGTTTATTTTTATCAAATTCACCAATCATTCTCTAAACAAGACTTATCATTTTATGATCCATTTTTTTCTTTTATATATGCTATGAATCATGCGGATTTATGGCCTGGCATTCTTATCTTTAATCATCAAAAGCGTATCTTTACTCCTTTATCAAACCAAAATGATTTACAAGAATTAATAAGTCATATACAAAATCAAGATGATTTATTTGAGGTTTATGCAAATTATCAAGAGGATTCATATTTTTTACAACTGAGTGATTTACATTTAGGTAAAAATAAAAGACAAAAAGGATTGATACAATTGTATAATTCATTAGATATGCTCATTCCTCATCTTTATTCACCTTATCCATTAAAAGTTTTGATTACTGGAGATTTGATGGAATCACCTAATAGAAAAAATATGTATCTCGCTAATGATTTTATGAATAGTTTAAAGAAAAGATACAAAGCGAATGTTACATTTATATTAGGAAATCATGATGTTATTGTTCACGGTTTTAATATGGCGAGGAATCAAAAGAGTAAGGTTATAGCTTATTTACTTGGAGAAAATATTAAAGCTATAGAACAAGAAAAAATCATTATTGTTAAAATGGATACAACAAGTGAAGGAAATCTTGCAAGAGGGAAAATAGGGCTAAGGCAATTACAAGAAATAGATGATGAACTAGAGGCTATAGATCATATTGAAGAATATACGATTCTTGTGATGTTACATCACCATGTTTATCCTATTTCAAAAGCACAATTTATTAAGACAAAGTGGCATGAAAAAACATTCATTAATAATATTGTGGAAACATCTAAAGTTTTAGTTGATGCATCTTTGCTTATTCATTGGTTAGATAAAAAGAATATTCATTATATTTTTCATGGACATAAGCATTTACCTTTCTTTAGGAAAGTAGATGATAAGTATTATATAGCAGCTGGCTCAGCAACAGGTGGATTAAAGGAAAGTCGTAGCCGATATATTTCATATAATCTTATAAAGTATAATGGGGTACAAAAAAAGATGAAAACATGTCTTATTTTTTATGATGATAAGGCAAAAGCAGAAAGACAAAGAGTAGAACTTTACATATTTAAGGAGGATGATGTATGAAAATCGTTGATAAGATGAAAGATGATGAGTTAGGGTTAGCTCTTCTTTACAATTTTACAAAAGGATATGGAAAACCTGTTCCTATGGATTATTATGATATTGTTTTACCATTATTGTATAATGACACTTTTAGAAGTGAGATACAGAATCATAATAATATTATGGATTGTATAAATGCATGTATTATTCAAGAAGAATATTTTCAAGAAAATATTCTAAAGAGTATTGAAGATTATCAACCAATGACATCTAAAGCTTTGGGAGTTGCTATGATTCAACATATTTTGAATTTTCAAATTGTTGATCAAACAATGTGTGGTGTTGCTTTAGAATCAACAATACTTGACTTAAATGAAGCAATTTTATTAGGTCAAATGCTTCAAAATTTATCAATGGATGAAATAAGGGATTTATTGAAAAGAAAAAATAAAAAAATAGTTATATTACAAGCAGCTTCTGTGGGGCAAGATTTAGATTTATCTCACTTTCATCAATTAGGTCATGTTGTTATGTATGATTATACATTACAGGAAGAAGTAAGAGAGAGAATACAAGATGCACAGATTGTTATAACAAATAAGAATTTAATGAATGAAGAAGTTTTATCAGGATTAGATCAATTAGAGATGATTGGTTTAACAGCAACAGGTGTAAATAATATTGATTTAGACTATTGTCAAAAGCATCATATTAAGGTTGTGAATGTTAAAGGTTATTCTACAGATACAGTTGCACAACATACAATTGCATTACTTATGCATTTAGTAGAGAAAAATGCTATTTATGATCATTATGTTAAATCAAAGGAATATGAAAGAAGTGGATCTTTTAGTTATTTTAATGATGTTTTTCATGATATTTCATCCATGACATGGGGAATAGTAGGATTAGGAGATATTGGTCGAAAAGTCGCTTTAATAGCAACTACTATGGGAGCGAAAGTTCAATACTATTCAACAAGTGGAAGAAATAGTACAGCAGATTATCAACAAGTTGATTTTGAAACATTATTAAAAACATCAGATATTATTAGTATTCATGCGCCACTTAATGAAAATACAAAGTATTTATTTAATGAAGAGGCATTATTAAAAATGAAAAAGTCAGCTTATTTAATTAATGTGGGTAGAGGTGGTATCATTGATGAAAAAGCTCTTGTTAAAGTATTCAATGAAGGGCATTTAGCAGGTATTGGCTTAGATGTGTTTGAACATGAACCATTACTAGAAGATGATATTCTTTATCAAATCAAAGATATGGATAGAGTTATATTAACACCACATATTGCTTGGGGTTCAATAGAAGCTAGACAAAGATGTGTTGATGAAGTTTATAAAAATATTTTGGCTCATTTAAAAGGTGAAAAACGAAATATTGTTGTTGAATAATATATATTGTGGATTTCCTAAGGAAATCCTTTTCTTATAAAAAGGATTGTAATTTGATAGAAATAAGTCTATTATATAGACTATATTATTAAGAAAAGGAGGAGTCTACGTTAGTAGCAAAGAATGTACGGTTATTTGATCGGAATTAACGCCTGTGGACTAGAAATGAGGACGAAGCAGGAAACTTTGTGCTGATACAGTAGCATTTTTGTTATGGTACAAATGATTTTGGCAATAGTTATTATTGCACTAGGTATTTATGTTTTTAAGTTTTATCCTTTTGAAAAGGGAAATGTTATGAATTTAGTTTTATCAGCTATTTTCATTATGATTACATTGATATGTAAAAGGTTTTTTACACTTATGATTCCATTATTTGGATTAGAAAGCTTGAAAATTGGAATAGAATATATTCCATTAATGTTAGCAGGATATTTCTTAAGTCCTAGCTATGCTTTTATGATTGGATTGTGTTGTGATATGATAGGGTTGATACTCGTACCAACAGGATTTCCATTTTTTGGATTTACACTTGTTATGATTTTGGTATGTGTCATTCCATCTATTGTGAAAACATATTCGATGAAACTGAGTGAAAAGTTTGTTCAAAAGTTAGTTGTAGGATTAATTCTTATACTAGGAGTTGGAGCATCTATCTATATATATCAATTAGGAAGTTTTAAAGTTTCAGAAACAATGATAACTTTAACTCAATCTCAAAAATTAATTTTAATTTCTATTTGTTTGTTTTTAACAGTCTTTTTTATTGGGACTATTACAGTTTTAAAGAAACGTATAAATGAAGTAGAAGCAAAAGAGTTTTCAACTTGGATGCTTTGTGTTCTTCTTGTAGAACTGATTTGTACACTTGTTTTAACACCACTTTGGTTAGATATTATGTATGGACTTCCTTATGTTGTTTCGTTATGTGTAAGAGTCATTAAAGAATGTGCTGTTATACCAATAGAAATTTTTATAGGATATACACTTATTAAATTACTCAAAAGAGTATTTGTAAGAATAGAAAGATCTTGATTTATCAAGGTCTTTTTTTTTGTTTATTTTCTGTAAAATTGTAAACACTATGTAAGAGGTGAAATTTATGGATAGAAAAGAATATGATCAATTAGCAGAAGAATTAAAACCAAATGGTCATAGGGTTAAAAACGGTTTAAATGCTTTTTTATATGGTGGTGTTATGGGTGCAATTGCTCAAGGTGTATTAGAGTTTTTCATGAGTATATATCATTGTAATGAAAAAGAAGCAACCCCCATGATGATTATTACATTAGTTTTGGTAGCGTGTTTATTAACTGGTTTAGGAATATATGATAATATTGCGAAACATGCAGGGGCAGGGACCTTTATCCCTATTACTGGTTTTGCTAATAGTATGTCATCTAGTGCATTAGATTGTAAGAGTGAAGGATTAATTCTTGGAATTGGTAGTAATATGTTTAAATTAGGAGGAACAGTTATTACCTACGGAATTGTCAGTTCAGCATTGTTAGGAGTGATTCGTTATGTCTTCACACTTTTTTGGTAATTCGGTTAAACTAGAAAATGTTTATATTTCCTCTACAGGAACAACATGTGGACCATTAGAGTTTGCAGGGCCCTTAGGTTCTTATTTTGATAAAGGTTATGATGATTATCATTGTGGTGAAAAATCTTTTGAAAAAGCGGAAAGAAAAATGTTAAGAGATTCATTAGATATATGTTTAAAAAGAGAAAAACTAAAATCAAAAGATATAGATCTTTTTATTGGTGGAGATTTAATGAATCAAAATACAACAGTTCATTATCTTGCTAGAGAATTACCACAACCTTTTGTGGGAATTTATGGAGCTTGTTCAAGTTTTTGTTTATCAATGGCTATTGGGTCTTTGATGATAGAAGGTGGATTTGTTGATCAAGTTGTTGCTATGGTTTCTAGTCATAATGCCACTGCTGAAAGACAATATCGTTATCCAGTAGAATATGGAGTTCAAAAGAAGGCAACAACAACATTTACAGCAACTGGAGCGATTTCTACATTATTAACAAATAAACCATCATCTGTAAAAGTAGAAGCTTTAACTTTAGGAAAGGTTGTTGATTATGCACAAGATGATCCTAATGATATGGGAAGGGCTATGGCACCTGCTGCGTATGATACAATAGTGACTCATTTTCAAGATTTAAAAAGAAGCTTTAAAGATTATGATTTGGTTGTTACTGGAGATTTGTCAACATATGGTCATAAGATATTAAAAGAAATGATGCAAAGAAATAAAATGGATGTTGTAAGATATAATGATTGTGGATGTTTACTTTATGATATTAATCAACAAGAAGTTTTTCAAGGTGGAAGTGGATGTGCTTGTAGTGGTTTAGTAACTATGGGATATTTATATCCTTTATTAAAAGAAAAAAAATATAAGCGTGTTTTGGTGGTTGCAACTGGGGCATTATTATCACCAATGATGTCAGCACAAAAGGATACTATTCCATGTGTTGCTCATGCTATAAGTTTGGAGGTTGTAGAATGAATTATATTATGGCTTTTTTATTTAGTGGGTTTGTATGTTTTCTGGCCCAAATGATTTATGATAATTCAAAGTTGACTCCAGGGCATATTACCAGTTTATTTGTTGTATGTGGTTCATTTTTAGATTTATTTCATGTCTATGATCAACTTGTGAAAATTTTTCATGCTGGAGCATTAATACCTATTACAAGTTTTGGACATTCTTTAATGCATGGTGCTATGGCAGCTACAAAAGAATATGGTATCTTTGGTATTGCTATGGGAATGTTCGATTTAACAGCAGCTGGTATAAGTGCAGCGATTCTTTTCTCATTCCTTGTCGCTATTATCTTTAAACCAAAATCATGAATAATTCGTATGATTTAAAACAACGTATATTAAATTTTAGAGGAAGACTTGTTTATCTTTATTTTTTAGCAAGTCTTTCTAATGATACATTAATATCAAGGTTAGTAGAAGGAATAGAAAATAATCAAGGAAAAGATTTAGAAAACTGTTTAAATATGGGTGATGTAGAAATTTTGAATACAAATGATATTCAAAAGATACAATATGCTTTAATGTGTGGAAATTGTGCTTTATTTGATGGTGAAACCACTTATGTAATGGATACAAAAAATTATCCAAATCGTTCTATAGAAGAACCAGAAACAGAAAAAAGTGTCCGTGGAGCAAAAGATGGATTCAATGAATCTATATTAAATAATACTGGTTTATTAAGAAGACGTATTAAATCTGCAGAACTCTGCTTTCATAAAGAAACAATTGGAACAAAAAATCCAATGGATATAGCTGTTGCATACTTAGAAGATAAAGTTGACAAAGAAGTTTTAAGTCAAGTGTTAAATCGTATTCAAGAAATACGTGCACAAGAATTGATTATGAGTGATAGAGCTATAGAAGAATTATTACTTGATCAAGGCTATAATCCATTCCCTCTGGTAAGATATAGTGAACGTCCAGATATTGTAGCAACACATATACAACATGGTTATATTGCTATCATATGTGATACATCTTCATCAGTTCTTATGTTGCCTACAACTCTTTTTGAAATTTTAGAGCATGTTGAAGAACATAGACAAACACCATTAATTGGAACATTCATTCGTTTAATTCGATTAAGTGCTGTTTTTCTATCTATATATTTAGTACCTATTTGGGCTTTATGTGTTTCTTATATGAAATGGGATTATTCCTTTTTTATACAAATATTGATTGTAGAACTTTCGATAGAGTTATTAAGAATTGCAACGATTCATACACCAGAGTCTATTTCTAATGCAATGGGACTTATAGCAGCTTTATTGTTAGGACAATTTGCTATTGATTTAGGTTTCTTTTCAGAAGAAATACTTCTTTTTTGTGCAATTGGTTCTATTGGTGGATTTGCAACACCTAATTACGAACTTTCGTTGACAAATAAATATATTAAAATAATGATGTTGGTTTGCATGATGTTCTTAAATATTTATGGATTTATTATTTTTAATATTATATTATGGATTTATTTGATAAGACTAAGACCTTTTGGGATGTCATATTTATATCCCTTCATACCATTTGATGCCAAAGCATTTGGACAATTTATTATTAGAAAGCCTAAAAAGAATCATTAATGTGATTCTTTTTTCATTGAAACTAATTCTTTTTTTTATATAATAAGTATATAAGATGGTAATAAAAGAAGAGATAATCATATTTATTATCATTTGATTTTAACTTTTTAGTAATATGAATCGTTATTAATATAATGATAATAGCTTTTAATGGTTCAATGAATAGGGAGAAAGAAAAATGAAACAAGAAATATATGATACATATGTTCAAATTTTAAAAGAAGAATTAGTTCCAGCAATGGGATGTACAGAACCAATTGCATTGGCTTATTGTGCAAGTAGATGTAAAGATGTTTTAGATGATGAAATTGTTTCTGTTGATATTTATGTAAGTGGAAATATTATTAAAAATGTAAAAAGTGTTATTGTTCCTAATACAGATGGTTTAAAAGGAATTGAAGCAAGTGTTGTTGCAGGAATCGTAGCTGGAAAAACATCAAAAATTTTGGAGGTTATAGCAGATGTGACTAAGCAGCAAAAACAAGATATGAGAAAATTTATGAAAAGTATACCTATGAAGGTGATTCCTATGGAAAGTGAATCGGCATTAGATATGTGTGTACATATTTTTGGAAAGAATCATCAAGCCAAAGTACGTATAGCTGGTTTTCATACAAATATTATTTACATAAGTAGAGATGATGAAGTTATTTATCATTCTGGAGTTATCGCATCACAGGATTCTTCTTTTACAGATCGTAGTTTATTGAATATGGAGGATATATATGAATTTGCTATGAATGTTTGTATTCAAGATGTTCAAGAAATACTACAAAGACAAATCGATTGTAATCTTGCAATTGCTAGAGAAGGATTGAAAGGTAATTGGGGTGCAAATATTGGAAGTGTGTTGTTGACTGCATATGGAAATGATATTAAGGTTAAAGCCAAAGCTTATGCAGCTGCTGGCAGTGATGCAAGAATGAGTGGTTGTGAAATGCCTGTTATCATTAATTCTGGAAGTGGGAATCAAGGTATGACAGCTTCTTTGCCAGTGATTGTGTATGCTATGGAAGAAAATATAACGCAAGAACAATTATATCGTGCTTTAGTGATTTCTAATTTATCAACAATTCATCAAAAAACAGGAATAGGAAGATTGTCAGCATATTGTGGGGCCGTTAGTGCAGGAATTGGAGCGGGATGTGGTATTGCTTTTTTAAAAGGTGGAGACTATAAAACAATTATTCATACACTCGTTAATGGATTAGCAATTGTATCAGGAATTGTTTGTGATGGAGCAAAACCATCATGTGCTGCAAAAATTGCATCAAGTGTAGATGCTGGTATTTTAGGATACTATATGTATATCAATGGATGCGAATTTAAAGGTGGAGACGGTATTGTGTGTAAAGGAGTAGAAAATACAATACGCAATATTGGTAGATTATCACGTGAAGGAATGAAAGAAACAGATAAAGAAATTATAAAAATAATGGCTGATTTATAAAAATGCAATTCTTTTTATATAGTAATAGCTCTAAACTTATACAAAAGTTAGAGCTTTTTATATGTTTATTATTATTTTATTTAATAATAGATGAATTGAAAAAATGAAAATGATGTCAAAACTATAATGATAGAAGATAAAAAAATAAAGTTAGATTTGTGAAATTTAAATGTTATTTGTTAACAATATATTATCTTGTTTTTTCTTTGACAAATTTAATGAACTCATCAAATCCCTGTTTGTCATGTTTCATATTTCTAACATTTGTCTATCTTTCATTTAAATCTTTGAAATCTTGATAATGAGATTCGTCTTTAGAAACATCAACAGATACAATTGAACCTTTCATTTTCTTTTCATTCTAAAAGCATAATTTTCCATTTTTGTGACTATCTTTTTTATTTTAGATGCAGATTCATCTGATGATTTAGATGTTCTATTTGGACATAAACTGATTATTTAAAAGAAAGCAGAAAACTTTTTTAACGAATTCATCCACCAGATACTTCAACGAACCATTCTTCTGCTTTCTAAAGTCTATTATAATGTATGTCTACAAAATAAAAGACTAAAAATTATTCTTTTATAATCTCCAGTCTTATTTTTTATTGAGTGAAGAGAAGCACGATATACCATAGTCAAAGCTATATATCGTTACTTATGAGTTCACTATAAAAGTGTTTTAAATTAATATTTAAATTCAGCTTATTTTCTATGATATTATGCCATTTCTAAACAAAATATAAACTAAAAACATTATAAAATAATTTTTAGTTTTATAATATGAAATAATCAATATTCATATTTTTAAAATAGGTAACAGTATCACGAGAAGAGAAAAGCTTTTTAGAGAAATCACTATTGATGTCAATAGTGATTTTGTTTGCTTTATATTCATCATTGAATTTAGCGATTTGAAGTTTAGTGCAAGAAAGGGAATTATTAGTTATTTTTAGAAGATGATTATGTTTACCGATAATCTTAACACTATATTAAGCGTTTTAAGAGATTAAGTTATTTATAACTGTCAAAAACTCATGTTGACAAAAATATACGGGGGGGGGGTATAATGAGGGTGTATAAATACAAAATTATAAAAAAGATGGGAAAGGAGTAATTTAATATGAAAGAAAAAAATTTAGAAAATGAAGTTAAGAAAGTTTTTATTATTCTATTTTGTATAATATTAGCGTTATCTTTGTGCACTTTTGCTTATGCGACGGATGAAGAAAGTTTAATAGATAATAGTGTATTATTGGAAAATAAAGATACGAAAAAAAGTGATAATCAAGATGAAGTTATAGAAGATGGTTTAAAGGAACCTAATATAGAATTGATTGATGAAAAAGATGAAGTGGATAAAAATAAGGATAATCATTTAAATGAAAAAAAATTAGAAATAAATAAAGAAGAGAGTTTAAAAAACGATAATTTTTTACCTAAAGAAAATAAGAAAACATCAAAAAAATCTTTAAGGATATTAGGAAATGGTACTAGTCTTGATGATTGGAGTTATACATTAGAAGGTAATCGAATTAAATTAAGAGAATATAAAGGAACTTCTAATGATATTGTTGTTCCTGGTGAGTTTAGCGGATATGAAGGAAAAGAAGTTGCTTTAATGATAAGAACAGCTGATGGAAGTTACTCTTTCCCAGAAAGAATAACATCAATTACAATCAATGATGAAGTTCACCGTGTTAAACTAATGAATGGTGGGAATCTTTTTAATGAATGTAAAAATTTAGAAAAAGCTGATTTAAAAGGTTTAGATACAAGCGAGAGTAAGTTGATGAACAATATGTTTAACGGATGTATTTCTTTAAAAGAACTAAACATGCAATTTGATACTCATAATGTTATAGATATGTCAGGTATGTTTAATAATTGTGAATCATTAAAATCATTAGATCTGAGTTCTTTTGATACAAAAAAAGTAGTATATATGGATAATATGTTTCATTTGTGTAAATCTTTAAAAACAATTGATTTGAGTAGTTTCAATATTGAAAATGTCATACAATTTAATGAAATGTTTGCTTGCTGTCATAGTCTAGAAAATCTTGATCTAAGTCATTTTAAAACTCATAAAGCAACATCATCAATTGAGTTATTTAGAGATTGTTTTTCATTAAAAACATTAGATATTAGTCATCTTGATACAAGTCAAATAACATCAATGGATCGTATGTTTAGAGGTTGTACATCATTAGAAAAGTTAGATCTCAGAAATTTTGATACAAGTCATGTAGCTAGAATGGATATGCTATTTACAAATTGTGCATCATTAAAAACATTATTATTAGGAAATTTTGACGCAACACATGTTAAAGATTTAAGTTATTTATTTGCAAATTGTACTCAATTAAAAAATATAGATTTTATAGAATTTAAAATGAATGAAAATGCAACAATATATGGTATGTTTATGAATTGTAAAAATTTAAGTCAATCTTTAAATATTAGAAATAATAACTCTAGATTTTCTGCGATTTTTACAAATTGTTCAAATATGCATTATTTTGATTTAAGAGAGTTTCCATTAAACAATGATGATATTACTAATCTTTGCAATGCGTTCGCTATTTATCCTTCATTAAGTGACGCTCAAAAGTTTATGGAATTGTATGAAGATAGTGAGGATAATTCTGATGATTTTTCTGTGGATACTTTTTTAAAGAGTATAAAGGATTATAAAGAATGGTTTTATGATGAGAATCTTCCTAATGAAGGTGTACCAACTTTAGTTTTAGTATCCAAAAGTGATAATCCTCTTTTAAAATATCAGGATAAGGAGATATGGGAGAAGGCTGTATTGGATTGGTATTCTGTATCATCATGGGATGAATTAAGTGAGAAAAACAAGAATCAAGCACATGCCTATTTTAATTATTTGTTTTTAAATAGAAAACCGGCAGGTCCTATTTATGATGCTAATGGTGGAGTATTTAATGATGGAACAAATGAAAAGACTTATTTTGAAAGCATCGTTATTAGTGATGAATCATTGTTAAAGGTTTCAAAAAATGATATTTCTAAAAAATATATTCCTACATATGAAGGTAAGAAATTTAAAGGGTGGTATTTGGATAAAGAATGTGTAACGGAATTTGCTGGTGAAGAAATAATTGATTTAAGAAAAAATGAAAATATAACATTGCATCTTTATGCGGGATGGGAGACACTAGAAGAGAATAATCAAGATCCGATAATAGACGAACCTATTAATAAACCAGAAGAAAGACCAAATAAGGGACCAGAAATAGAAGATATAGAAAATAAAGAAGAAAATAATAAGCCAGATGATAATTCCAATAATCAAAACGATGTTGAAGTGAAAATAGAACCATCTCCAAATAAAGAAACAAACAATAAAAAAGTTAAAACTGATGATAAAGAAGGAAAAGCACTTGTATTTTTGTTATCAATAATGTTTGCTTCTATAATTAATCTTCTTCTTTTGAAAAGAAGAACAATGAGATAATACTTAATAGAAAAATTATATTTAGAAATCAATTAAGCTTTTTAATTGGTTTCTTTTTATTAAAGTTTGTAATATGAATTATTTTTATAGAGAATATATAAAAATTTTGATTGAAGTTGGTTTGTATATTTTTTTGATGATTGAATTGTTAAAGATAGAAAAGGTTTATATATCTAAAGGGAAGAAAGGATTGTTAGGTAAAGGGAAGAAAGGATTGTTAGGCAATATCAGAAGAACAAAGCTTTTTAGAAAAATCATTATTGATATTAATAGTGATTTTGTTTGCTTTAAATTCATCATTGAATTTAGCGATTTGAAGTTTAGCGTAAGAAAGGAGATTATCAGTTATTTTTAGAAGATGATTATGTTTACCGATAATCTTAACATTACGAATAGTGTTTTTTTTAATCACTTCTAATACCCTGCTGAATAAAATAAGCTGGATTTGTAAAATTTAAATGTTATTTATTGACAATATATTATAAAAAGCGCTATCATGATGATGAAGGACTTCGTATTTTTAATAAAGATAATTTATGGCGAGCCCTTAAAAATATTGAGGGAACAATTAAACCACTATGATTGTAATTCTCTTAATAAATAGAATGTAATAAATTGATGAGAGGAGAAAAAGATGAAAAAACAAAAGAAAATAACAGCTTTAGCAATCAGTACATTTCTTTTATTTTCTGCATTTGGAGAAATTCTTTCTGTTAATGCAGAAGGTGATCAAGTGAGTGCAACAGAAGAAATGACTGGACAATCTAATGAAGCCATAGTAGAAGATGACAAACCTTTAGATGATGAATCATTAGAAGATAATAATAAAAAGAAAGCAACTATTAAAAAATCTTCTGATCAATCATCAAAAAGTGATTTAACACCTCTTGCTGAAGATGATAATGAACAATCTTCAGAAATAACAATAGGTAATTTTAAAGTAACAGGTGGACAACAAGGCACAGATTATGCTTTGGAAGGAACAAGCCTTGTGATTAAGACAGAAACACCTTTAACAATTCAAAATGTTGATTCTAATACAGTCAATATAACAAATATTAGAATTCAACAAGGAATTACAGCAAATATTACTTTGGCTGGTGTTAATATTCAAAATACAGTCTCAAGTGATTCACCAATTAATATAATGGGAAGTGGAGCAACTTGCAATATTACTTTAGCTGAAGGAACGGTCAACACATTAAATGCAACAAAATTATATGCTGCTGCATTACACTGTGGTGAAGGTTCTACTTTAACTATCAATGGTAGTGGGACATTGAATGCTTATGGAGGACATGGTTCAGCTGGAATTGGTTCTGGATTTAATGAAACAGCAGGACACTTGATTTTTAATGGTGGAACAATTAATGCCCATGCATGGAGATATGATACAGTAGGTACTGCTGCTCCAGCTGACTCTGTTCCAACTGGTTTTGGTCCTAGTAATTGGGATAGATCAGATCATATATATAGTGGTGGTGCTGGAATTGGAGCTGGAACTTATGGTGGTGCAAGTACTATTACTATTAATGGTGGTACAATCCATGCCTATGGATCTGCTCATGGAGCTGGTATTGGAGCTTCATATGCTCATAGTACTGCTGGAACAAAACAAACTGGTGCTTCGACAAATACTAGACCTCTTGTATGTGGTGATATTACCATTAATGGTGGTTATATTACTTCAAAAGGTTACAGTCATGGAGCAGCATTTGGAGGTTCTTGTGGAACAACTGCAAGTGGATGTACTATTCGAGTAACAGGTGGAACTTTGTTACCAACTTCTTTACATACTAATCCAGACTTTAATGCTAATGGTACAGGAAAAGTTTACATTACTGGTGGTTCTGTTAATACTAAAGGTGGAAATAAATTCATGAATGGTAGTACACCAGGTATTGCATATGATAAAGATGGAAAAAACGTTTTTATGGTTAAAATTAACTTGGCTGCAGAAGGTATAACAAATGATGCTGTTTCTGACTGGCATGTAACAATTGGTGGAGAAACATATGATTATGGAGCACCATCTTATTTTGATGATGGTAAGTTGTATTTATGGGTACCAGAAGCAACAAAAGGAAAAACAATTTCAGTTTCATGTAAACATAATGGTAAACCACTTGAACCACTTTATATTGAAGATACTAAAAATGATGGTACAGCCGTGTTAAAACGTTATGTAGATTTTGAATTACCAAAAGAATTTATTAATAATTTAACAAAACCTTATGATGGAATATCTTTTGATACATATGATTTTGAAAAAGAGGGAAATGCTATTGAAGCTGTTGATCAATCAGGAAATAGTAAAACTCTAAATAAAAATGATAGTGTTGTTGTTATATTACAAAGATATGATAAAGTTGATGGAAAACCAATTGAAGAAGAACATGAATCTACTGGATATACTATGCCTTCTGATGCTGGAATTTATCGTATTCAAATTATTTCAAAACAATATGCTAATGCTGAAGGTTTTAAGGAGTCTTATTGGGGGCATCGAGCTAGAGGATGGGCAATTATTAATAAAGTGCCTTCTCACTTAGAATCAACTTATGCCATTAAACAAAATGCAGCAGATGCTGCAGTTAATCCTGGAAAAATTACAAATGTTAAAGCAACAGCTATTGTTAAGCCTGCTCCAGGTACTGAGGCTACATGTAAAGTTCCTGATGGTAAAGTACAATTTTATATCAATGGTGTAAAAGTCGGAGCACCAGTGGACTTAAGTCATGCAGCTAGTGGAGAAACGGTAACTACTGATGGTAATGTTGTTACAATTGTTAAAGATTTTGATTTTGATGCAGATCATTATCCATCTGTTCCTGAATTAAGTACTGGAGAATTTGTTGTTGAAGCGAAATATATTGATGGAACAAATTATGAAGATAATGAAGTTTTATCAGATTTAGTTGGTTGGCCAACTGGTCCTTCAACAGATGTTCCTCCAACAATAGATGATATTGTATCAAAATTCCCATTCATTAATCCACCAACGCCAACTATTGCAGATATGGATGATGAAGATTTAGAACAAAATGAAAAAGTAGAAGGGAATAAGCTTGTATTAGAAAAAGCAGAAATTATTGAGCAAGAAGGAAAAGATCCAGAAACATGGCCTTTGCATGGTTATTTTGGTGATGAAGTGAAAGAGAGAATTAATAGACAAGCAACTGGAGACAGTACATATTTTGTGAATTTAGTTAATGATCGTTATATCTTTACTTCAAAAGCTGGTTATCCTTTAATGAAAGAAGGTAAACCACTTCGTGCAACTGCTGCTGATATTAAAGTTTATGATAAAGATGGACAGGAAATTGATTTAGCGACGAACCCAGTCAATCTTTCTAAATTAGGAAACTATAAAATTAAGGTAACCGTTTCTGATACAAATGGAAATACATCAACAATTAATATTGATTATAGTTTATACTATGATCCAATTAAAGATATTAATATTGATTTAGATGGAGATGATATTCCAGATACAAATATCGATACAGATGGTGATGGCAAACCAGATGTTAATATTGATACAGATGGTGATTGGAAACCAGATGTGAATGTTGATACAGATGGCGATGGTAAACCAGATATTAATATTGATACAGATGATGATAGTAAACCAGATGTGAATATTGATACAGATGATGATGGTAAACCAGATGTGAATATTGATACAAATGATGATGGGAAGCCAGATATTAATATTGATACAGATGATGATGGAAAGCCAGATATTAATATTGATACAGATGATGATGGTAAACCAGATGTGAATATTGATACAGATGATGATGGTAAACCAGATATTAATATCGATACAGATGATGATGGCAAACCAGATGTGAATATTGATAAAGATGGCGATGGTAAACCAGATGTGAATGTCGATACAGATGATGATGGAAAGCCAGATATTAATATCGATACAGATGGTGATGGTAAACCAGATGTGAATGTTGATACAGATGATGATGGAAAGCCAGATATTAATATTGATAAAGATGGCGATGGCAAACCAGATATTAATATCGATACAGATGATGATGGAAAACCAGATGTCAATATTGTAGACAAAGATGGTGATGGCAAACCAGATGATTTAGATGATAAATGGCCAAATTTAAATGATGTAGATCCAGATATTAATATTGATAAAGATGGCGATGGTAAACCAGATGTGAATGTTGATACAGATGATGATGGCAAACCAGATGTGAATATTGATAAAGATGGTGATGGAAAGCCAGATATTAACATTGATACAGATGGTGATGGAAAACCAGATGTCAATATTGTAGATAAAGATGGTGATGGTAAACCAGATGATTTAGATGATAAATGGCCAAATTTAGATGATGTAGATCCAGATATTAATATTGATACAGATGATGATGGTAAACCAGATGTGAATGTTGATACAGATGATGATGGTAAACCAGATGTAAGTATTGATGTAGATGGCGATGGCAAACCAGATATTAATATTGATACAGATGGTGATGGAAAACCAGATGTGAATATAGTGGATAAAAATAAAGATGGAAAACCAGATGATTTGGATGATAAATGGCCAAATGATTTAAAAGATGTTAAACCAAATATTAATGTAGATACAAATAATGATGGAAAGCCTGACATTAGCATTGATACAAATGGTGATGGAAAGCCAGATGTGAATATTGATACAACAGGTGATGGTAAAGCTAATCTTAATATTGACACAAATAATGATGGAAAAGCAGATTTGAATATTGATACAAATGGTGATGGAAAAGCAGATCTTAATGTTGATATAAATGGCGATGGAAAAGCAGATCTTAATATTGATATAGATGGTGATGGAATTGCAGATATAAATATCGATAAAGATGGCGATGGAAAGATTGATATTGATATTCAAGGTGATGATACTCAAAAGGTAAATGCTTTAAAGAAAGTCAGAACAAGTGATGATTCATCAGTATTAGAATTGACTTCATTAGCAATAGTATCATTATTAATAATCATTTATGCATTTTCATTTAAAAAAGAAGAAGATTAGAAAAGATTATAAAGTATAAGAGGTTCATTTGAACCTCTTTTGTTTTATTTGAAAAATCATAAGATTAATTAAGAATAGAATTCTCACTTTTTCATTTTTATGTTATAATATGCCTCAGGAGTGTGATGTTATGAGTTATGAAGTCATTCTTGATGATTTTCAAGGGCCTTTGGATCTTTTACTACATTTAATAAAAGAAAAGGAAATGGATTTAGAAACTTTAGAAGTATCAGAAATTACTGACCAATATTTAGCTTATATTAACCAAATGGATCCTAATCAATTAGAAATAATGTCTGAATATCTTGTTATGGCTACTCAACTTATAGAGATGAAAAGCAAAATGCTCTTACCTAATGAAAAAGTAGAATTAGAAGATGAATACAAAGAGGATCCAAGAGAACAATTAATTAGACGATTGATTGAATATAAAAAATATAAAGACATATTAGAGGATATGAGAGAATCTTATGATTATCGTCATACATTATATACAAAAGCTCCAGCCATCATGGATGAATATGTTGTAGATACAACAAATTTAATTCCTGATAACTTAGAAGTTTATGACTTGATACGAGCTATGCAAAAAATGTTTCAACGTAAATCACTAACAACGCCATTAGAATCAAAGATAGCACGTGTTGAAATATCTATTGAAGAACGCAGTGATCAAATTAGACAATATTTTAAAAGACATCATCATCAAAAAATAAGATTTGATGATTTATTTGATGAGCCTACAACATCTTATTTTGTTATTACATTTTTATCAATATTAACTTTAGTTAATAAAAGAGAAATAGAGATAGAACAAAGTGGAAACTTTGAAGATATATTTTTAAAGGAGAGAGAGTAATGGAACATAATGAGATATTAAGTATTATTGAAGGAATGCTTTTTTTATCTGGAGATGAAGGATTAACCATTAAACAAATCTCTTCAATACTTGAATTAAGTAAAAAAGAAGCAACAATATATATGGATGAATTAGTACAAACAATTAATGAAAGGACTATTAAAGGATTTGAGTTGGTTAACTTTGGTGGTGTATTTAAGTTTGTTACACTTTCAAAACATCATGAATACTATCAGAAAATGATAGAACAAAATGAAAATACACTTTCTAATGCAGCTTTAGAAACATTAGCTATTATCGCATATAATCAGCCTATAACAAGAGTGTCTGTAGAGGAAATAAGAGGTGTAGGGTGTGATGCTATGATTAGAAAGTTAGTTGCAAAGGCATTAATCAAAGAGGTTGGAAGAGAAGATACACCGGGGAAACCAATTTTATATGGAGTTACAGAGGAATTTATGGATGCATTTTCTTTAGCATCATTAGATGAATTGCCTCAACTTAAAGAGATGAAAGAAGATTTTGATCAAGATGATATTTTTAATACAAAGTATACAGAAGATATAGATGAAGAATGATAGTTAATTGATAATAAAAAAGGATACATTTTGTATCCTCTTTTTATATGGCTTATTCTACTATAGTAACATTAGCAGCTTGAGGTCCACGATCTCCTTCAACGATATCGAATTCAACAGTTTGACCTTCTTCTAAAGTTTTAAATCCATCAACATTGATTGCTGAGAAATGTACAAATACGTCCTTAGTTTGTCCTTCAACAGTGATAAATCCATAACCTTTATCAGATTTAAACCATTTTACTTTACCTGTACTCATTAATGAAGTACCTCCTTACTTTTATTTGCAAAAACCCAGTACGTAGATTTTAAACTCACTACTAACTTACATATAATGATTAATATCTATAAAAACATCGATTTCTGTTTTCTTGCTGTAAATATTATAACATGTTTATCTATTTTTCACAAGTTAATGTTGACTTTGGTTTACTTTAGGGTATCATTTTATTAGTGGTAAAAAAAGAAGGTGGAAAAAATGATAAAAAAATATGCTGAATTATTAATAAAACAAGGAGTGAATCTACAACCTAATCAAGAACTTGTTATTGATGCTTCTATAGAAAACTATAGATTAGTAAGAGAAATTGCTAAACAAGCTTATAGTGTTGGCGCAAAAGATGTTATTGTTCATTATACAGATGAGCAAATTACACGATTACGTTATGAAAATTGTGATAGGGAACATTTTGAAAAAGTACCTCTTTATTTAAAAGAGTTACGTAACGAATATGCTTTAAAGAATGCTGCTATCATTACAATTACATCAACTGATCCAAATGCTATGAAAGGTATTGATCCACAAAAGATATCAACATGGAGTAAAAGTGTTCATCAAGCATGTTCTGTTTTTTATGATCATTTAGATTTAGGCATTGATCGTTGGTGTATTGCAGGAGCACCAAGTGTTTCTTGGGCAAATAAGGTCTTTCCTGATATGAGTGATCAAGAAGCTGTAGAGGCACTTTGGCGTGCTATTTTCCAAGTGACACGTTGTTATCATGATGATCCTGTTCAAGCATGGAATGAGCATCGTTGTTCTTTTGAAAAAAGAATAGAAATATTAAATCAAAACAAGATACAAAGTTTACATTATAGTAATTCTTTAGGAACTGATTTGACAATTGGGATGAATACAGGATATTTGTTTGCTGGTGGAGGAAGTTATACAACAGATGGTATATATTCTTTTCCTAATATTCCTACAGAAGAGATTTTTACATCACCATGTAAAGATAAAGTTGATGGAATAGTCTATAGTTCTATGCCATTAAATTATAATGGGAATATTGTTGATGAATTTTCAATAACATTTAAAGATGGACGTATTGTAGATTATGATGCAAAAGTTGGATATGATGTTTTAAAGAGTATTATTCAAACAGATGAAGGAAGTCATTATTTAGGAGAAGTTGCTTTGGTTCCATATGATTCTCCTATTAGGAATATGAATATTTTGTTTTATAATACATTATTTGATGAAAATGCTTCTTGTCATTTAGCTATTGGTAAAGGATTTGGAGAATGCATAGAAAATGGGTTAAAAATGAATAAAGAGGAATTGTTTGAAAAAGGAATTAATAATTCTTTAACTCATGTTGATTTTATGATTGGAACAAGCGATCTCCAAATTATTGCAACTTTAGAAAATGGAGAAAAAATGAAAATATTTGAGAACGGAAATTTTGTGTTTTAAATATAAGGAGAAACTATGAAAGAAACAGTATTATTTTATAATTTAAATGAAAACATTAAACAAGCAATTATAACAATTTTAAAACAATTAGATGTAGAAACAAAAGAAATATATCAAGAAGATGCTTCACAACAAATGGGATATCTTTTAGATTTATCTGGATATAAAAAGAGAGAAGAGAAAAGTGAAAAACATTTAAGTGAACCATTTCTATTCTTTGCTTATTTTAGTATGGAACAATTAGATATTGTTTTAGAAGTATTTAAACGTGCTGAAATTCCATATATTCCTTATAAAGCTATGCTTACAAATGATAATGTCGTTTATACTTTTGAACAACTTTATATGAATGTAGAAAATGAATATTTACAATTAACAAATAAAGAAAAATCAAATTGACAAAAATATAAAATTTCATTATGATTGAGAAAGTGACATAAAGGAGGGAAAATCATGTCAGAATTTATTGAACAAGTCAAAAAACGTAGAACTTTTGCTATTATTTCCCATCCGGATGCTGGGAAAACAACGTTAACAGAGAAATTCCTTCTTTATGGAGGAGCAATTCAAGAAGCAGGGATGGTTAAAGGGAAAAGACAGTCACGTCATGCAGTAAGTGATTGGATGGAAATAGAAAAACAAAGAGGTATCTCTGTAACATCATCTGTTTTACAATTTAATTATGATGGATTTTGTATTAATATTTTGGATACACCAGGACATCAAGACTTTTCTGAAGATACTTATCGTACACTGATGGCAGCAGATAGTGCTGTAATGGTTATTGATGGCTCAAAAGGGGTCGAAGATCAAACAAGAAAGCTATTTAAAGTTTGTGCAATGCGTCATATTCCTATTTTTACATTTATTAATAAAATGGATAGAGAAGCGAAGGATCCATATGAACTAATGGCTGAAATAGAACAAGAACTAGGTGTTGAGACTTGTGCAATTAACTGGCCTATTGGCTGTGGGAAAGAATTCAAAGGTGTTTATGAAAGAAATCAACAAGAAGTGATTCGCTTTATTCCTGTGCAAGGAGGAAAAAAAGAAGTTGATGTTGAGATTTGCGATGCTCATGATAAAAGTTTAAAAGAAGCTTTGGGTGATATGTTATATCAACAATTACAAGATGATATAGAATTATTAGATGGTGCTGGAGCTGAGTTTGATTTAGAAAGAGTACAAAAAGGAGAATTGTCACCTGTTTGTTTTGGATCAGCATTAACAAATTTTGGAGTTGAGCCATTTTTAAAACACTTTTTAGATATGACAACTTCGCCAATTCCAAGAGTGAGCGACAAGGGAGAAATTGATCCTTTATCTGAAGAATTTAGTGCTTTCGTATTCAAAATTCAAGCAAATATGAATAAGGCTCATCGTGATAGAATGGCCTTTATGAGAATTTGTTCTGGTAAGTTTACAAAAGGAATGGAAGTCTTCCATTATCAAGGAAACAAAAAAATAAAGCTTAATCAATCAAAACAATTAATGGCAGAAAATAGAGAAGAAGTAGAAGAAGCTTATTCTGGAGATATTATTGGAGTTTTTGATCCAGGAATCTTTTCTATTGGCGATACACTATGTATGCCTAAAAATAAATTCGCTTATGAAGGTATTCCAACTTTTGCACCTGAGCATTTTGCATTAATTAGAAATACAGATACAATGAAACGTAAACAATTTGTGAAAGGTGTTGAACAAATTGCACAAGAAGGTGCTATTCAGATTTTTACTGAATTAGGTGGAGGTATGGAAGAAATTATTGTAGGAGTTGTTGGAGTTTTACAATTTGAAGTATTAGAATATCGTTTAAAAAATGAATATAATGTTGATATTGTGAAAACGCCATTACCTTATCAATTTGTGAGATGGATAAAAAATAAAGATATTGATTTAAAATCATTAAATTTATCATCTGATACAAAGAAAGTTCAAGATTTAAAAGGACAATATTTATTATTATTTAGTAATGAATGGGGTATTCGTTGGGCAGATGAAAAAAATCCACAATTAGAATTAGCAGAATTTTCTAAAAATTAAGAGATGAAAGTCTCTTTTTTTTAATAGTCTTTTAACATTGTGTTATAATAAGACTGTGGAGGTGTCATTATGTCTAATGAAGGAAAACGTTGTTATTGTCGTTGTATTGAAGAAATGACAATGATTATTGGTAAGACAGAAGAAATTCTTTTTGCATATAAAGAAATTTATCCTTGTATGGTAAGAAGAAGCGACACTGAAGCCAATTACTATAAGATTTATGGAAAAGAATTTGCATTAAGCTGTAGTGAAGTAGAATTTAATGAACATTTTAGATTGATTCACCATGGTGGAATGTCTAAAAAATAATTTTCAAATATTAACATTTATTTGTTTTTTATATAATTTATGATATGATGTTCAAAGAAAGGGTGATTGTTTTGGAGAAGAAAACCTTTGAGATTTCAAATATTCATGATGTTGAACAACTTAACACATTAAGTTTAGCATTAAATGAAAAAGAACAAGTTTCACATATGAAAATAGGAAAAGAAACAATTGTTTTTAATTGTATTGAAATAGATGCTTTATTAAGTTTGATTCAAAGTATAAATAAAGAAGTTATTGTTAAAGAAGTTGTTGATGGAAACAAAAGACAATATGATTTTGCTCAAAAAAAAGAAAAGAAACATTATTTTATGTTTAAAAATATGATGAGTGAAGATGATATTTATGTTTTAATAGAAAAAATAAAGGATGATTCAAGATATAAAGATATTGAATATGATACTCAAAATAAAGTATTAATGCTTATATCTGATCAAAAGGATGTCCTTGCATTGTTACGCAAAGAATTATTTAAAATTAATCCTTCAACAGTTATTATAGAACATCGTAAACCTATTCGTTCACAAGACGTTTTTAATCAAAAATTTTTAAAAACGTACATATATATAGCAGTATTATTAGTTGTTATTTCATTAGCATTGATTACATCTAAAGATACAACATTAATAACACCTTTGATGTGGTTAATCGCAGCACTTTTATTTGCAAGAGAGAGTTTGCAAAGGGCTTGGAAACAAATTAAACAACTTCATTTTTTTCAATCTGATGTTTTATTTGTTTTTGCTATTTTAATGGGAATAGCATCAGGGGCTTATATTGAGACTTGTTGCACTGTTATTATTTATCAATTTATTGCACCTATTTTAAGTAAAGCTTTAGAACATGCTATTACATGTATAGATAAAACTGTAGAAATGCCTGAAATGGGAGTTCGAATAAAGGAAAATCAGGAAGAAGAGATATCTTTATATGAATTTGAAGTTAATGATATTATGGTAGTTCATCCAAAAGAAACAGTTCATATTCCAGGGATTGTAACTCAAGGTGAAACAAAATTAAATACTTATTCAAATACAAGTGAGTATGATTTAATAGATGTTAAACAAGGGGATAAAGTCAGAAGTGGCGATATCAATGCTGGAGATCAAGATATTTATATTCGCATAACAAAATTATATGAGAGTTCACATTTTATAGAATTAATGAATATAGCAAGTACTGCACCTGTTTATGAGTCTAAAATAGAAAAATATGCTAAGAAACTTTCTCAGTTTTATAAGCCAGGTATGTTTATTTTAAGTTTGATTATAGGTGTTATATTACCACTTGTTGACTTTAAAGAATATAGTAGTTATATTCATGTTGGTGCAGTGTTTATGATATTAGCTTGTTCATTTATAAGTGAAGAATCAACATCATTAGGTGTGTTAGCTGGTTTTGCTAAAGCATTTGAAAATGGAATTATTATAGAGTCCTCACTAGGACTAGATTCTATTAATGCTACGCAAACAATTGTTTATGATCGTTTTGATGGTGTTGAAGTAACGGAAGAAGAGTTAGATTTATTTAAAAAATTATCACATATGGGACGTTCTTTAGTTATCTTTAATGATGGGCCTGTTGCATTAGAAAATGACCAATATACAATATATAATGATTTAACAGTAGAAGAAAAGCTAAAATTAATGGATACATTGATTGGACCAATTGTATATATTGGAGATAGTTTTAAAGATATTGCTTTATTACAAAAAAGTTATGTAGGTATTTCTAGAGGTGGGTTATCTGATTCTAAAGTAGTAGAAAATAGTGATATTGTACTTATTGATTCAGAATTAAATAAGGTTTATGAAGCATTCTTGATTGCTAGAAAGATGAGAACAAATGCAATTATCAATAATGCAATAACTCTTTTTATGAAATTGGCTTTATTAGTTGTTGGGGTGTCATGGATAGGGTTACCATTATGGCTAGCTTTGATTGCTGAAATTATAACAAGTGTTCTTGTCATAAGAACATCAACAAGAATTTTAGGGTAGGATAACTACCCTTTTTTGGAGGAAATTATGAAAATTTTAATTGCACCTGATTCGTTTAAGGAATGTATGACTGCTTATGATGCGTGTCTTTGTATTCAAAAAGGAATTCAACAATATAATAAGAATATTGTCACATGTTTATGTCCTCTTGCAGATGGCGGAGAGGGAACTCTAGAAACACTTGTTTATGCTATGAAGGGAACTGTTGAATACTATGATGTTCATGGACCTATTATGAATAGAATACAAGCACCTATAGGCTTTGTTGATGATATAGCTATTATAGAGTGTGCAAAAGTTTGTGGATTAGAATTGCTAAAAGAAGGTAATAAAAATCCATATCAAACAACAACCTATGGTTTAGGAGAACTTATTCAACATGCTCTTAGTAAGAATGTGAAACAAATTATTATATGTTTAGGTGGGAGTGCAACAAATGATGGTGGTATAGGAATGTTACAGGCATTAGGTGTTTGTTTTTTGGATTATCATAAGCAACAAGTTATTCCAACAATGAAAGGATTATTTGATATTTGTGAAATTAATCAAGATTTTATAGATCAAAGATTAAAAGATGTATCTATTATTGGTGTGTGTGATGTTACAAATCCATTATGTGGTTTACATGGTGCAACCTATATTTATGGCCCTCAAAAGGGTGTGCTTTTTAGTGAAAGAGACAAGATAGATCAGGCTATGAAAAAATATGCTCAGAAAGCAAGTACACTGCTTCAAAATAATTATATAAATGATTCTGGTGCAGGAGCAGCAGGAGGATTAGGATTTGCTTTGAAGTCTTTTTTGAATGCAGAATTAAAAAAAGGTTTTGATGTTGTTAGCGAAACTGTGAATTTAGAATCTAAAGTACAAGAGTGTGATATAGTGATTGTTGGGGAAGGGAAAATGGATCAACAAACTCAATATGGAAAAACACCCTATGGTGTTTTAAAGATTGCTCAAAAGTATCATAAAGATGTCTATGCTTTTGCTGGAAAGGTTGATGACTTGAGTTTGTTGAAGAAAATAGGATTTCAAAATGTTTATCAAATTACTCCTTATGATATGAACTTATCCATTGCTTTAAAAAAAGGTAAAGAAAATTTAAGCCAATCTGTATATCAACATTTAGGAGAAATGATATGAAATATATTGTTCAAAAAGAAATGATTTTAATAGATTTTTTGTTACAAGAAACATCACAAAAAAGGAATACTATTAAAAAGTTATTAAAATATCAAAATGTATATGTTGATGGTCATGTAGAAACATATTATGCATATACTTTACAGAAGGGACAAGTTATAGAAATTCAAAACAAAAAGAGTGATATGGATTTGGAAATTCTTTATGAAGATAAAGAATTAATAGTTATTAATAAGCCATGTGGATTACTTAGTGAAAAAACACAGAGTGAAAATCAGAAAACCGCCTATTATATTGTTAAACAATATCTATCTAAGAAAAAAGAGAATATTTTTCTTGTGCATAGATTAGATCAATATACTTCAGGTGTACTTATGTTTGTAAAAACAAAGAAACTATATGATTTGTTAACACATGATTGGAATCATTATGTAAAAGTAAGAGGATATATAGCTATTGTTGAAGGGAAATTAAAAAAACCAAAAGGAACAATAGAAAGTTATTTAGCAGAGTCAAAGACACAGAAGGTTTATATAACAAGTAAAGACAAAGGAAAAAAGGCTATTACTCATTATCAACAGATTAAATCAAATTCTAAGTATACAATGTTAGAAATCCATCTAGATACAGGAAGAAAAAATCAAATTCGTGTTCATTTATCATCATTACATCACCCTATTATTGGAGATAGTAAGTATGGTTCAGTTACAAATCCACTCAAAAGATTAGGACTACATGCACATGAGTTTATGTTTATTCATCCTATAACACATAAAGAAATGCGTTTTGTGGCAAAAACTCCAGATTCCTTTAATAAACTTTTAAAAAAGTATTGACAGATGGATATAAATTCAGTATGATATATCAGTAAATAAAAAGTAGTGGAAAGAAGAAGTGCCTACTTCTCGCCTGAACGAGCATATTGTTGGGCAAATGTCACTAAGATAAATTATCTTATTGTCAATATGTGGGTGCTTTGTGTGCTCACTTTTTGTTTGTACTACAAAATTTATAGGAGGTGGCTATTATTAGCAAGTATAATAACCAATCAAATGATGACTTGGTGAATGAAAAAATTCGTTTTAAAGAAGTTTTAGTAATTGATCAAAACGGTGATCAATTAGGTGTTATGTCACGTAATGCGGCAATTAATGCTGCGTATGATGCGGATTTAGATTTAGTTTGTGTGGCTCCAAAGGCAAAAACACCTGTATGTCGTATTATGAATTATGGGAAATATCGTTTTGAACAACAAAAGAAACTTAAAGAAATGAAGAAAAATTCTAAAGTTGTCTCTTTAAAAGAAACTCAACTTTCTCCAACTATTGATGTTCATGATAAAAATGTTAAATTAAAGAGAACACTAAAATGGTTAGAAGCTGGAGATAAAGTAAAAATTGCTGTTCGTTTCAGAGGAAGACAATTAGCTCATATTGATATTGGTCAAAAAATACTCGATGATTTCGTCGCTGAATGTGCTGATTATTGTGTTGTTGAAAAACCAGCAAAGTTAGAGGGACGTACATTAACTGCTATATTAGCGCCAAAGAAAAAATAACAGGAGGATTCAATTATGCCAAAAATGAAATCACATAGTGGTCTTAAAAAACGTTTAAAAAGAACAGGAACAGGTAAAATGAAACGTAGCCATGCTTATATTTCACATTTATCTCATAACAAAACTCATAAACAAAAGAAACATTTAGCAAAAGCTACTTTAGTTCATCCTTCAGATATGAAGAGAATTAAATCTAGATTACAAGGATAAGATATAGGAGGAAATAGAAATGGCAAGAGTTAAAGGTGGATATACAACAAGACGTAGAAGAAAAAAAGTCTTAAAATTAGCCAAAGGATATTTTGGTTCTAAGCATACATTATATAAAACAGCTCATGAACAAGTCATGAACTCTTTAGAATATGCATATAGAGATAGAAGAAATTTAAAACGTGAAATGAGAAAGTTATGGATTGCTCGTATTAATGCAGCAGCAAGAATGAACGATATCTCATATTCAAAATTAATGCATGGATTAAAATTAGCTAATGTAGAAATTAATAGAAAAATGTTATCTGAAATTGCTATTGCAGATCCTAAAGGATTTACAGCAATTGTTGATACTGCAAAAAAAGCTTTAGAAAAATAAATGACAAAAGGGTCCTTACTATAAGGATTCTTTTTTTATTGACTAGGTAAGATTGCCTTTCTATATTGAAAACAAGAAGACAATATGATAAATTATATTCATAGTTATAAAAAATATGATTGATTACGGGTCTGTATCTTTTGATATAATGAGGAGTGAATGATTTATGGGTAATTTTAAGTTTTCTATGAGAATGTTAAAAAAAGAATATAAAAAAAGCTTAGTTTATACTTTAACTTTAGCTTTGGTAACTGCTGTTACATTTTTATTTTTTAATATTATTGATAATCCTCATTTAATGGATGCTCCTCAACAAACTTCACAATGGTTTTATACACAAATGCCTTTTTCAACAATGTTATCCTTTTTAATTATTGTTTTTTGTGCATTTATGATTGTTTTTGCTAATAATTTTTATGTATCAAGAAAGACAGATGAGATTGCTATTATGACAATGTCAGGATCTACATTTATAAATGTCACATTATATTTGATTTATCAAAATATTCTTATGACATTTATAGCCTTTATCATAGGCGTTATTCTTGGTAGTGGTATATCCATGTGTGTTAATCAATTCATATATTCATATATTCATTATCAAGGAGCTTTCTTTTATATTCCTATGAATGCTATCTTTGATACTATTATATGTATTTTAGCTATTTTATTTGGACAATTGGTTTATACTTCTGGTTTTGTATATAGAAAAGATATTTCATATCTTTTATCTCAAGAAAAAACAAATATTTCACAAGATGAGCGTATTTTTAAATTCCCATCATGGATATATATTGTTATATATTTGTTTGGAGTTGTTTCTTTAGTTATGTCTTATAATTCTGTTTCTGCTATTTTCCCATGTTTTATAGGTTCTATGGGTATTGGATGCATGATTAAATATAATTTTCCTAAGTTATTTCACATAATGAAAAGTAAAAAATGGTTAGCTGATAAGTTAAAATTAATATCTTTATCTAATCTTTACTATTCATTAAGGCGTGCTTATATTCTGGTTGGATTATATGCTGTATCCTCAAGTGTGATGATTGCTATTATGATTATGCAAAAAGATAATCCAAGAGAATTAATAACTGCTTTTATTGGATTTATTGTTGTGACAATTCTTATTTTAGCAAGTATTATTTATAAATATGTCATGGAAGCAACAACAAGAAAACTATTCTATTATAATCTTTATAAGATGGGATATACATATCGCCAATTAAAAGCAATTATTAAACAAGAAGTGACATATTTTTATAGTCTACTATTTGGCTTACCAATGGTTATTATCATCTTGTCATTAATACAAGCTTATTTGCATCAAGATATAACAATTCATTTTATGATAATGATATTAGCAGTTCAAATTATTTCAGATATAGTAGCATGTGTTTTTACATATATAGCATATAAAAAGAATGTGTTAAAGGTCTTAGAGGAAGGTGTTCGTTATGAGTAAAGAAATATTAGTTGCTGAGAATGTGACAAAGATATATGGTGTGGGAACAAAAAATCCTGTTACTGCGTTAGAAGATGTTTCATTAAAAATGTATGAAGGGGATTTTGTTTGTGTTATGGGACCTTCTGGTTCAGGAAAATCAACATTTATTAATAATCTTTCAACAATTGATGTTCCTACAAAAGGAAAAGTTTTTATCAATGGTAAAGAGGTCAGAACAATGGGAGAAAATGAGGTTGGACAGTTTAGATATCAAAATCTTGGTTTTATATTTCAAGAGTTTAATCTTTTAGATTCTTTAACTATTTTTGAAAATATTGCTGTACCACTTACATTATCTAATACTCCTTTAAGTGAAATCAAAGAACGTGTACAATTGGTTGCGAAAAAATTAGATGTTGACATCTTATTGGATAAATATCCGAATGAATGTTCTGGTGGGCAAAGGCAACGTGCAGCAATAGCAAGAGCCCTTGTCACTAATCCTAAATTGATTGTTGCTGATGAACCAACAGGTAATCTGGATAGCCAAAATTCTCATGAGTTATTAGAGCTATTTAAAAAGTTAAATGAAGAAGAAGGGGTATCTATACTGATGGTTACACATGATTCTATGATTGCAAGTTATTCTCAAAAATTACTTTATATTAAAGACGGGCATATTGCTGAAACAATTGAAAAAGGAAATTTATCTCAAAAGGAATACTTTTACAAAATTGTTGATGTGAATTCTGTTGAATCACAAAAGTTATTCGTAGACTAACAGGTTATACACCTGTTTTCTTTTTGTATGAAAATGGTAAATCAGTGAATAATGAATGAGAAATGTGTGTTCATAATTAGTTAAAATAATTTGTTTAATATTGGAAAAAGTTATATAATTGAAAAGGAAGAAAGGATGGTATATATGGTAGATTTAGATATGTTAAAAAGGATGAGTCTTGTTAATGGGATTTCAGGTTTTGAAAAACAAGCAACACGTTTAATGAAATCTTATATTCAAGATTATGTAGATGAAATTCAATATGATCAATTAGGAAGTTTAATTGGTATAAAAAAGGGGAAAGGACCTTTGAAACTTTTATTAACAGGACATATTGATGAAATTGGATTTATAGTTAAAGATATTGATGATAATGGTTTTATTAAAGTTCATCCTATAGGAGGATGGATGGGACAAAATTTACCATCATCATTAATGGTTATTACAACACGTGAGGGAAAGGAAATTAGGGGTGTATTTGGAGCACCATCTCCTCATGGAAAAACTTTAGAAGAAAGAAAAAAGGTTGTTGAACCAGCAGATGCGTTTATAGATATAGGTGTGTTAAGTAAACAGGAAGCAATTGATTTAGGAATTAGAAAAGGTGATCCAATCACTCCTGTATCAGAATTTACTGTGATGGCTAATGAAAAGTGCTTAATGTCTAAAGCATGGGATAATCGTATAGGAACTGCTGTTATTATAGACGTTTTAAGAGAGTTAAAAGGAAAAGAAATATATCCAACATTATATGGAGCAGGTACAGTTCAAGAAGAAGTTGGTTTACGTGGAGCGAAAACTGTTGGACAAATGGTTAAACCAGATATTGCAATAGCTATTGATGTGACTTTCTCACAAGATTTACCTGGTGATAAAGGAGACGTTAAATTAGGAACTGGAGTTGCTTTAAGTGTTATGGATGGAAGTGCTATTGCTCACACTGGTTTGTTGAAAGCAATGGAGAAGATTTGTCATCAGTATGATATTCCATATCAGATGGATATGATTGCAGCTGGTGGAACTGATTCTGGAGAATTAAGTAAGGTTGAGGCAGGTGTTATCAACATGACACTTTCTATTCCTTCTCGTTACATGCATTCTCATCGTACAATTATTCATCAAGATGATTATCAAGCAACAGTTTGTTTATTAACGCATTTTATTGAGAATTTAGATAAAGCATTATATGAAGAAATTATTGAGGATAAGAGATAATGCCAGCATTGATATTGGAAGGTGGGACTTTTCGTCCTATCTTTTCTAGTGGTGTTATGGATGCTTTGGTTGATAATGGAATTGAATTTCCTTATGTTATTGGAGTGTCAGCAGGGATCACTGATGGCTTTTCATATGTTTCAAAACAGGTGAAACGTAATTATGATATATTAATGAATTATCGATATGATAAACGTTATGTGGGAATACGTAATTATTTAACAGATAAAAGTTTATTTGGATTACGTTTTGCATATGAAACGATTGCTAATGAGATATATCCTTTTGATTGGAAAACATTTTTAGAAAGTTCTACAGAAATAAAAGTTGGAGTAACAAATGTTCATAGTGGAAAATGTGAATATCTTGATGGAAAGGAATTGGATAAACATTGTACAATGTTAAAAGCAACTTGTGCTATTCCTTTTGTTTTTCCAGCTATTGAGTTGAATCATAAGTTGTATTACGATGGTGGAATATGTGATCCTATACCAGTTAAAAAAGCAAAAGAAGATGGACATGAAAAAATGTTGATTGTTTTAACAAGACCCCAAGGTTATAGAAAACAGTTATCATACGCCAATCGTATGGCTGCAAGATTGTTAAAACGAAAATATCCATGTTTGGTTCAACCACTTTTAACAAGACATATCTTTTATAATCGAACTGTTGAATATTGTGAAGAACTCGAAAAGAAGGGGAAAGCCATTATTTTAAGACCAACACAAGATATTCAAATTGATTCATTTGAGAAGGATATGAAAAAGATAGATGCTATTTATCAATATGGATATCAAGAAGCAGTGAAAAATATGAAACAGATAAAGAGATTGTTTCATGAATGATTTTGACATTTTCACATACTTTTAAAATAATTGTTTGTCATTTATCATTTATGATAAAAATATAAAAAGTATTATGAAAGGATGATGCAAATGTATAAATTAAAAGAAAATGTTTTTAATAAAATTGTTATTGTATTATTAATAGTATCATTAGCTTGTAATGGCTTTTTGATATATAAAGTCATGTTTGACAACTCAACAACCACAACTAACAATTCAGCCACAACAGGAGTCAAAACAGTTAATGTTGATGTGAAGTCTGATCTTACAAAAGTCATTGCATCTGCTAAAGAATCTACAGTGGGAATTGTTGTATATCAAAGAAATCAATTAGCTGGCAGTGGTAGTGGAGTTATCTATCGTGTAGATAATAAAGAGGTCTATGTAGTTACCAATCATCATGTTATTGAAGATGCTAATTCTATTGAAGTTATTTTCGCCAATGGAAAATCAGTGAAGGCTGATTTAGTTGGTAGTGATCAGTATGGAGATATTGCTGTTTTAAAGATGACAGTTGATTTTTCTGTGACACCTTTTCAAACAGGGAACTCTGATTTATTAGACTCAGGAGAAACAGTTGTGGCTATTGGAAGCCCATTAGGAATTGAATATGCTGGAACTGTTACTCAGGGAATTGTTTCAGCACCTAGTCGTACAATTTCTGTTGACTTAAATAATGATGGTAAAGAAGACTGGGATATGAACGTTGTTCAAACTGATGCTGCTATCAATCCTGGAAATAGCGGAGGAGCATTAATTAATGCAGCTGGAGAACTTATTGGTATTACATCAATGAAATATACTTCTGAAGAAGTTGAAGGTATTGGTTTTGCATTGCCAATTAATGATGCCGTTAAGTTGGTTGAAGAAATTATAAAAACTGGAAAAGTAAGTCGACCAACTTTAGGAATTTCTGGAGTTTCATTAGATGCTTATTCATCTTATGAATTATATATGTATCGTATTCAGACAGATTTGAACAAAGGAATCTATATTGCTGATGTTCAAAGTAATAGTGCGGCTGATAAAGCTGGTATAAGACCTGGAGATGTTATTACAGAGTTTGATGGAAAAGAGATTGAAAGTTATAAAGATTTCTTGTCAAAATTATATGCTAAAAAACCAGGAGATAAGGTAACATTAACAATAAATCGTAGTGGTTCTACAACAACAGTCAATGTCACTTTAGGATAACAGGAGAAAAGATCGTAAGGTCTTTTCTTTTTTGTTATTTGTCTATATAATAAGAATTGGTGATAATTATGAATAAAGAGATTAAGAAACAATTATTGTTATCAATGAGTTTGTTTTTAGTGGTTATACTATCAATGATATTTTGGTATGATAATTTTATGTTTCATACTTATATAAAAAAAGTAGATTATCAATATTGCTTTTCTGGAAATAATGATGATGTTATGATTCAAGGCTATGAGTTGTTTCAAAATAGTCAAAAAGCATATAATGGTGGGGGAAGATTATTAGCGACTGAAAATAATTTCTTTTTAAAGAATGATCAAATAGAATGTTCTATGACATTTATAGATACAGAAAATCATACTTATCAATATACTCATCAATATAAAATAAAATCATCTGATGAAGTATGTTATCTTTCTCAACAGGAAGGGAATAAAAAAAATCCTCGTTTAGAAATTTCACAAGCTTATATGCAAGTCAAAGTAAAAAGAGAAAATCAATATGTTTATGATGAAAAATTCCAATTAATGAATAATGAGTTGATTGTATATAATGGAAGCAACAAGGATTATTCAATTCAAGATGTTTATGTTAATGATTATTGGTTAAAAACAGGTTATATTTCTTCAACTATTGATAATCTTTCTGGACAATATGAAAAATGTGTTGTTGATTATATTTGTTTAAAAGATCAAGGGAATAAAGAAGATATTAATGACTATGATAGAATTGTCCATTTGACAGGAGAAACATCTACAATTATGAAAAATGAAAATCAAGAAATATATTTCTATGATCAAGATGGACAATTATCAAGTAAGGATATGAAGTGTGTAGTTAGTTTATATAAAAATGAAAATGATCAAAATCCTTTAACATTTGTTATAGATTTACATGGAACAATGAAAGCTGGTGTTAATAATGAGTAATCAATCAAAGGATCATATATCTCTTTATATGTTTAGAAATTTTCTAGCAACCTTATGTATTGCATTTGTAGCTATGGTTTTATCATTAATGAACTTTTATCAATGTTCTATAATAGAAGGAATACAAAGGTTATTAATATATGATTTATATACAACCCTTTATTTTTTACTATTATGGTTATTAAATTATCTGGCTTTTGAAATTTCTAAAATTATTTATGATATATATGAGAAGAAAATATCTTTATTGTTTTGCATGATATGGATTTTGTTGAGTGTTATTGTTTTCTTTATACCTATGCTTGATGTTTTTCAGTATGATCTTTGCTTTTTATGTTTACTTATTGCTATAAGAATGATAAAACAATTACAAAAGAAGTCGGGATTTTCTCTTTTCTATAAAATAAAAAGACCAGATAATGGTCTAAAGTAATGAAGAGATACTTTGTAAAAATTGTTGTTTAGAATTGGCATCTAAAGATTTATAGTATCTTTCAAAAAGAACTCCTAAACCTACTAGAATTGTTTCTTCTTGAGAAGCAATTCCTTCATCAATTGTTTGTTGGAGTTGAGTGGCTGAAAAGCCTTTTAAATTCATAAGTAGTGCTTCACGCATAAAATCATCCTTTCTTATATAATATGGGAGGATTATCTAATTTTATTCAAGGAGATATTATGGAAAAACATCATATTTTACTTCAAAATCAATGGATTGAATATCAATTAACCTATAAAAATATAAAATCAATATACTTAAAAGTAGAAAATGGTCAATTGGTTATCAAAGCTCCATTTTATACACCTCTTTCTTTTATAGAAAAAAACATTATCAAATATCAAAGTAGACTATTAAAACAAATAGAACATTATCAACCATATGTTGTCTATAAAGAAGATGGATATGTTTATATATTTAACAAAAGATATCAAATTGTTTATAGAGACTTAAAAGAAAGAAAATGTCAGATTCATGAAAATAATTTGTATGTTTATCATTATCAAATAAGTCAAACAATAGAAAAATTTCTTAAAAAGAAGTTGTTAGATTATATTGAAGAAAAAGTTATAGAGTATCTGGCTCATGATTTTGATTTGGACATGCCTCAAATTGTTATAAAAAAATACAAAGGGAGATGGGGAAGTTGTTTTTATAAAGATAATAAAATTTCTTTTAATCTTTCTCTGGTACACTTAGAAAAGGATTTGATAGATTATGTTGTCGTTCATGAATTAACACATTTTTTACAAGCTAATCACTCTTCAAAATTTTATTGTGAAATGGCTAAAAGAATGCCAGATTACAAAGAAAGGCAAAGTCGTTTAAAGGAGAAACATATATGATTACATCAGTACATAATGATACAATAAAGAAAATAATCAAATTAAAACAAAAAAAATATCGTGAGGAAACAAACTTGTTTTTAGTAGAGGGATACCATTTGGTTGAAGAAGCAAGAGCTCATCAATGTATTAAAAAGATTATTACAACCTTAGATGAAGAGTTTGAAGAAGAAACGCTTTATGTTTCCTCAGATGTTATGAAAAAGTTAGCATTTACCCAGACACCACAACCAATTATGGCAATTTGTCAAAAAGAAAGTAGTAATCAAGATATTATTCTTGGAAAAAGATATTTGTTATTGGATAGAGTGCAAGATCCTGGTAATGTTGGAACAATGATAAGAACAGCATTAGCATTAGGAATTGATCAAGTGATTATGTCTCAAGATTGCGTAGATTTATATAATGATAAAGTCATACGTGCTACTCAAGGAGGACTATTTCAAATGAATATTTGTATTATGGATTTAAAAGAAGCAATTATCGATTTAAAAAGTCAAGGTGTAGAGGTCTATGGGACTTGTCTTCAAAATGCTTCTTCAATTCATACTTATGAAAAGAAAGAAAAAATGGCATTTGTGATGGGAAATGAAGGACAAGGAGTGAGCCAAGAAATATTGCAACAATGTGATCATTTGGTTTATATTCCAATCGAATCTATTGAGTCATTGAATGTTAGTATTGCTGCTGCTATTACAATGTATCACTTTCAATGAGTTTATATATTAAAAAATGGATTGCTATCATTGTTTATTTTATTCTTTTTATATATAATATAATATATGAGAAAAGAGGAAGATAAATGAGCTGTAGAGAAGAAATTCAAGATGTATTTAAAAGTATGGTATTGTCATCAATTCCAAATATTTCTGTTAGCTTAATTTGTCAAAAAGTCAATATTTCTAGAAAAACTTTTTATAAGTATTATGATAATATCCAAGATCTTATACATAAAATTATTCAAGAAGATATTTTTATTCCTTTAACTGAACTATCTACTATGAATCATATTAAAGTAGAAGATTCAATTACAGTTCTTAATAGTATGTATTCTAGTATTTATAATCATCGAGAATTTTATAAAAAGTTATATTATATGTATCCAAAAGAGAATATATTAGGTCATTGTATTTATCAAGAAAATTTAAATTTGAATAAAACAATTTTTAAGCAAATTAAAGAAAAAGACATAGAGAAAGAATATCATATTCATTTAGCTGCAATGTCAGGTGTTAATTTATTAGAAAAATGGATACTTGATGACTTTTCACTTTCATCTAGAGAAATATCAGAAATATTTTATAAACATGTTGTAAGAGCATGGGTAGAATTATTAGATCAGTATAGGTAACACACATATGACAGTGTTACCTTTTTAATTCTTTTTGACCTGGTTTGGTAACTTACATACTTTTATTTTAAGATATATAATGAAGTAAAGTATACAAATAAAGGAGAGAAAATATGAAAGTTGCTATTTATCAAGGAATCAAAAATATTGAAATGAAGGAAGTGGATATGCCAAAATGTGGTGATAATGATATTGTTATCAAGAATATATATGCTGCTATTTGTGGATCAGATATAAGTGCATATTATCGTGGTGGTGATGCAAACCGTATTTTTAAAGGCTATGAATTTGGGCATGAAATGGTATCAGAAGTTGTTGCTGTTGGTAAAAATGTGAAGGATATTGAGGTAGGACAAATTGTTTATCCTTATCCATTAACAGCTAGAGGTGATTCAAGTCGTTCTGCTACTTTAGGAGGTTTTTCACAATATATTCTATGTCCAAATGTGAAACTTAATCAAACAGTTTATCCAGTTAATGAGAAAATTTCTTTAAAGACTGCTTCATTAATTGAACCATTTACTGTAGGGACACGTGCTGCTAGACGTTCTCGTCCACAAGCTGGAGAAACTGCCATTGTATTTGGTGCAGGAGCTATTGGTATATCTGCAGCAATTGCGTTAAAATTCTTTGGATGTAAAAAAGTTATGGTGGTTGACTTATCAGATTTTCGTTTGGAAAAATGTGCAAAGTTGGGATTTGAAACTTGTAATTCTTCAAAGGAAGATCTTAAGGAAAAAGCAATGGATGTTTTTGGAGAGGCTCGAGGATTGGCAGGAGAAACTGCAAATGTAGATATATATATTGATGCAGTAGGTCATGAATCAATTATTCGTACTTTTGAAGGAATGACAAAACTTTTTGCAAGAATGGTTATCGTTGGTGTTCATCATAAACCTTTAGAAATTAATCTTCTTCCACTCACTTATGCTCAATATGAGTTGATAGGATCAGGAGGATATATGCCTGAGGATGTGCGTGATGTTATGGAAATTATGGCAAGTGGAGAATATGATATTGAATCATTGATTACACATGAGTTTAATTTAGATAATCTAGAAGAAGCGATTATTACTGCTAGTAAGGGAAATGAAGCTTTGAAAGTTGTTATTAAACATGATTAAAAATAATGGGACGATAGATTTAAAATAAATCTATCGTTTTTTTGTTTTAAAATGGAGATAGATAATGTGTGATTATAAATTTTTGCTTTTGTTTATAAATAAATGTTGATAAAATAAATATAAGGATGGTAACGTGTATGAAAATAAAGATAATAAAGAAAAAAGCATCCTCATTAAAAGAATTATCTCATGAGGATATAGAGTTAGAACAAATTGAAACATTAAAAGATTTATTAGTTCAAATAACAATTTATGAGTTTTATAAACAACACACATCAAAACAAGAACTATTAACACAAGATGAAATCAATGAACAAGCACAGTTAGGGAAAATAACATGGAAAGAGTTATATAATGATAAAAAAGAAGATATAACAAAGATTATTGAAGTTATGTTACAAGATTATCATGATGGATTATTTAGAGTCTTTTTAAACAAAGAAGAATGTGGAGATTTAGATGAAAAACTTGTTTTTGAAGAAGAAAATGAGGTTGTTATTATTAAACTAGTAATGATGGCAGGGAGGTTATGGTAATGGATAAGAAGGAAGTTTTAGAGAGAATAAGAGATTATAATAGACATTTATCTTTATTAAAATGTTCCGCTTTTGAAAAAGCATTAGTAAAGCAACTGAATGAAAGAGAATATTTTTATGGGCTTTCTTCTATAGATATTGAAATTTATTCTGATGTGGAAAGTTTTTTAAAACACTATCACTATTTTCAAAATATATTACCTTCTCATTATGAAAAGTTATGTTTTTATTTAAGGCATATTCAAGAATATACATGTAATAATCAATTGATTAGAATGGATGCACGTAGTCAAAATTTTTCATACTATGAGAGAAAGGCTGTAATGGCAATTGAAGCCTTTTATTTGTTTTATGGTGCAAATTTAGATATCAAAGAGTTAATTTATGGACAATATCGTCAATCATTTGATTCTTTTTATATGGACTTTGCTCCTGTTATTGCTGTAGAGTTATTGCAAGATAACCAAGAGATTATACAATATTGTAAAGATGTTTTAACAAGCGAAAATAATACAGCAGTTTTAACCCGAGATGTCATTAAGGCAATAGAACAAAGTCATCATCAGGAGTTGCATGATTTGTTAATACAACTTTTTTTAGCAGCAAGATTACAAGAAGGACTTAGGCAAAGCATTATCGAAACAATAGATGAGCATAATTTAGACCTTTTTATACGTATGTTAGATGTTATTCGTGAGAATCATTTATTAAGATATTCTTCTGTACAAAGAGGTATCATGACTTGGATTGGTATTGGATATGAAACAGTAGAAGAAAAGCAAGCAAAGTATATTTTTGAATGTATGATTGATTATATTCATCATCAAGATCATCGTCAGCTAGGTTTAAATCATCAAAATCCATTAAATGTTTATATTGCACTTTATTGTTTGGGTATTCGTGATGTTGACTTAGCTATTCAAGAAGCTATTTCATTATTAAACCACCCAAAACGTTATATTGTTGCAAGTGCATTGGTTTATTTAAAATTGACAAGTCATTTTCCTTTCTTAAAATATAGCGAATTCTTAGAACTGTATCAAGATGATGAATGGATTACGGCATTGTATTTAAGCGAGTGTACAAGATATGATTTCACAAAATTAAAAATAAGTTCTCAAACAAATCAATATTTCTTTGATTATTTGTTAAAGTTTGTTTCAAAGATGAAAAGTCAACACACTTATACATCACAAGGATTTGAATGGTTTAACATTTCACTTTATAAAAGTACACTCGTACATAAATTATTTGAAATTATACAAAATAATCCTTCTCAAGATATGATAGAACAATTTTTACCATATGTCGCTTCTGATCTTCATTATGATTTTTTAAAAAAGTTTATGCATCAATATTTCCCAAGGGCATCATTAGAAGCAAAAAAACAATTTATGGTTAAAGAAATTATTTCTAATAATAAAGAGCTCAGTGACTATATCACAGAATACTATGAACAATTATCTTTAACAAAAGAAGATATTCAACAACTAGAAACACGTTTAAAAACAAAAAAAGGTTATGCTAGAGCAAATATTATTAATGTTATTGCTAAACAAAAGAAAGAAGATATTATAGAAAGTTATCAAAGACTATCTTCATCATCAATAAAAACAATTCAACAATCAGCATTAGAGTTACAACAAAAAGCTTCACAATATTTTCAACAAATAAAAGAACCACGTGTTGAAATTCTTGGTAGAGATGAGGGATATGGTTTATATAAACCATATACAACTTATTCATTACCATATCAAAGTCGATTAAAGTATATACAAAAAGGGATCGTTAAGAAGAAAGAAATAGTAGATATGTCTTTTTTAAATATATGGGATTTAGAAAAGGTGATAAAATATTTTTCTTTATGGAATCAACGAATTATTAAGCATCAAAATGATGAATATAAGGTTTATGGAGAATATAGACAAGTTGGTTATCCTTATTTTTATCCTATAGATTATGGAAAAAACTCTCTTGATGCTTTACCATTAGCTCAGTTATGGAAAGAGTATTTTGAAGAAGATCATTTATCAGCTGATGTTGTTTTTCAACTTTATTTTATGATAAAAACAAGTGGAATTCATTTTGATAAGATAATGAATTCAGATGTTAATATGATAACAATATCTCAACATGATATTGATGGTTTTGAATATTTTCAACATTTTTCTAAAATATTAACTTATTATTTTTATGAATTGAAACATCTTTGTAAAAATAAAATATTATCTATTCTAGAGATAATGAATAAAAACACAAAGGTAAAGATATATAAAAAGAAAAATTATTCAGGAGAATATGAAATTCATTCGTTATCTTCACTATCGTTTTTTAGTGATATGATAAATATGTTGGATTTTGAAGAAATGGGTGATGATGAATTCTGTGAGGCCTTTCCAGTCTTATATGAAAGTTATGTTCAATTTAATTTATTACAAAAGAAGGACATTGAAGGAAAATTAACCATAAATCCATTAGTTTTATCACGAGCCGTTAGCTTAAATTTATTGCCTCAAGAGGCACTTATAGAGCAAATATTAGATACACATTCTAAACAACCAAAAAGATATTATTCAAGATATGAACATATGCTGTTTGAAGCCTATAGAGATGCTTATTATAAAGGAAGAGGTATTTATGGGAAACCATTATTGGAGTTACCAGAACATCATCAAGAAAGCTATCAATGTTTAAGAGAAACTCTTGATAAAATAGCTGAACGATTGCTTTTTATGGAAAGTCATAGACTCAATGATGAAACGAAAGTCACACAGGATGTTCAAGGTTTATCAGTAATTAGAGGATTAAAATATTTGATTATGGCATTACATGTTTTAGAACATGAGAATTTAAAAAGAAATAGTTATGGAAACGATCGTAATGTTGTTTTTACAAATGTTATAAGAAATTGTTATCCTGTAGATACTGATACAGCAGATATGTTAGTTAAAGAACAATTTTCAGAGAGCCGTTTAGTAGAAGTCGCAATGATAGCACCACAATGGATAGATTTGATTAATGATGTTTTACAATGGGAAGGTTTTAAAGAAGCATGTTATTATTTTATTGCACATATGCAACAATATGATTATCAACAAAAGAAAGCAGAAATTGTTAAGTATACTGATATTGATCCACAAGATTTAAATGATGGAGCATTTGATATGGAGTGGTGTCAAAATATTTATCAAACTTTAGGTGAAAAACGTATGAAGATTATTTATCAATCAGCCAAATTTTTATGCGATAACTCTTTTCATACACGTGCTAGAAAATATGCTGATGCTTGTCTATCAAAAGAACCAAAAGAAACATATTTAAAACAGGCGCAAGAAAAACGTAATAAGGATGCTTTAAATGCTTACTGCATTGCTCCTCTTGCAAATGATAAAGATTTAATGGAAAGATATCTATATGTTCAACAATTCCTAAAAGAATCAAAGAAATTTGGCGCACAAAGACAGGCAAGCGAGAAGAGATGTTGTGAAATAGCACTTATTAATCTTGCTAGAAATTCTCGCTTTGAAACACCAACACGTTTATCATGGATGATGGAAAGTGAAATGGTTTCTCAACATGTTAATTATTTAGAGCCACAGAGGATTGAAGATATAGAGGTATGGATAGAAATTGATGATTTTGGAAAGAATGAAATATGTGTTAAAAAGAATCAAAAGAAATTAAAATCTATACCTGCTAAATTAAAGAAAAATGAGGATATTATTAAAATAAAAGAAGTTCATAATTTATGGAATGAACAATATCGCCGTTCTCGTAAAATGTTAGAGCAAGCAATGGAAGAAAGAATTGTGTTTTCCAAAGAAGAAATAGAGGTTATTGCTAAAAATCCAATTGTTTCACCAATGTTGCATAAACTTGTTTTATATAGTTGTCATCATTTTGGATTTTATGAAGATGGAAAATTAAAAGGAATTAATGAAATATATCCTTTAGAAGATAAAGTAAGAATTGCTCATCCATATGATTTATATCAAGCACAGTGTTGGCATGATTTCCAAAAGATAATATTTAGTTTACAATTAGTCCAACCCTTTAAACAGGTTTTTAGAGAACTGTATACAAAATTAGATGATGAATTGGAAAAAAGTGAGACAAAACGTTATACAGGTTATCAAATTCAACCAAAGAAGGCTATTGCTACACTTAAAAATAGAAGATGGAATGTATCTTATGAAAATGGATTAGAACGTGTTTATCATAAAGATAATTTAATTGTGAATCTTTATGCTGAAGCTGATTGGTTTTCTCCAAGTGATATAGAAGCACCAAGTATTGATTATGTTTCTTTCTATTCACGTAAAGAGAATCAACCAGTGAAAATACAAGATATTGATGATGTTGTTTTTTCAGAAACAATGAGAGACTTGGATTTAGCAGTAAGTACTTCATATGTTGGAGGAGTTGATCCAATAACTTCTTTTTCTACTATGGAATTAAGACAAACAATTATTAAATATACATGTGAATTAATGAAATTAAAGAATGTTATTATTCAAGATCATTTTGTTCGTATTCAAGGACAGTTGAATGATTATAGTGTCCATTTGGGTAGTGGTGTTGTTCATCAAATGGGAGGTTCAGCAATTCATATAATTCCTGTTTATAGTGGAAAACGTGGAAAGGTTTATTTGCCATTTTTAGATGAGGATCCAACGACTGCTCAAATATTAACAAAAGTTATTATGCTGGCAGAAGATCATAAGATAAAAGATCCTAGTATTTTACAACAGATTTCAACAAAGAAGAAAGAGGATTAAACCTCTTTTTTAAATGTTATTGATATGCTTTTAGCAATATATTAAAATGATAATGGAGGTGTTATCTTTGTTTGTTATTCGTGAACCAAGGTTTTATGAGTATGAACGCTATATTCCAGAACTTTGTCTCTTTGATGATGATTTTATGTCCCTTGTCTTAGATGATATTGATTGTGTTGGATTGATTTTAAGAATTATTCTTGATGATCAAGATATAAGAATATCAAGGGTCCTGAGTCAAAAGGAAGTCAAGAATATTAAGGGAAAATCTATACGAGCAGATATTATTGCAGAGGGAATAGATGGAACTTACTATAATATAGAAGTTCAAAGAGAGAATAGTGGAGGTATAGCAAGAAGGGCGAGATATAACAGTAGTATGGTAGATATGAGTGTTTTGGAACCAGGTAATCAATATTCTCAGTTACCTAAAGTACATACCATATTTATCATGGAAAGGGATATTTTTCATCAAGGGTTACCACTTTACCATTGTCAGAGAATGATAGAGGAAATGGATGAACCGCTAAATGATGGATCATACATAATCTATGTGAATGGAAGTCGAAGTGATGACACAAGGCTGGGGAAATTGATGCATGATTTTCATTGCCAGGAGTGGCGAGAGATGGAATATCCAGAATTAGCAAGAAGAGTAAGATATTATAAAGAAAAGGAAGGAAGAGAGAAGATGTGTGAAATATGGGAAAGAATTAAAAGAGATGGCTTTGAACAAGGAATTGAGTATGGGATGGCGAAAGGAATGGAAACAAATCGTATTATATCAATACAGAATTTAATGAAAAATCTTAATCTAAATATAGAGGAAGCGATGAAAGCGTTAAATATACCTGAGACAGAACAGCAATATTATATAAAAATATTAAATTAATGATATGAAGGAAAGAGATTGTTGAGGAACAATCTCTTTTCCATAACTATTGCAATTTTCTTTTTTGCTGATGAGATACAATATAAATGCATAAAGAACGTGGCAAGAAACGATTAAGAGTGGTAGCAATTTTCATTTTAAAAGTAGGAACAATAATTGTTTTTCGTTGAAACATTTTTTTTAATGCATATTTTGCACAATAAGAGGCACTGATGCCTTTTAAAGCAAATTGAACATTTGCGATATGGTTGAATTCTGTGTTTACTGGACCAGGACAAAGACAACCGATATAAACTTGGCTTTTTTTATCTTTCAATTCTTTAGCAATGGCGCATGTAAAACTTGTCACATATGATTTAGTTGCATAGTATGTTGCCATGTATGGTCCACAAGGCATTAATCCTGCAGAAGAAGAGACGTTTAATAGATAACCATTGTTGTTTTGTTGCATATGTTGAATAATAAATTTAGTGAGAATGTGAAGAGCTTTTATATTGACATTAATCATATTGATTTCTTTATGAATATCTGTATGAAGAAAACTTCCACAATCTCCAAATCCAGCATTATTGATAAAGATATCTATTTTTTTATCTTTTATTTTTTCACATAATAAATAACACTCATCTTCATGAGATAAATCACATGTTATAATTTCACATTCTGTATTTAATGTTTTTTTAAGCTCGATTAAATGATTCTCTCTTCTGGCAATTAAAATAAGAGAATAATCTTTGTTAGCTAAAATTTTTGCAAATTCTTTTCCAATTCCAGAACTTGCACCTGTGATAACTGCATATTTTTTCATTGTATTTCTCCTTATTTTCAATAATTATACCATAAATATATAATAATATGACTCTTTTGAAAAAAGACTGTCAAGCAAAATTGAAAATGTCCTAAAAATTTAGTATTTTAAGCACCGATTTGTTGTCGGTGCTTTTGGCTACCAAAATACTGTAAAATATTATCAGTTCTCCATGGATGATCCA
>JAETUM010000098.1 GCA_021768625.1 Candidatus Stoquefichus sp.
GGACGGATTACTCCAGCTGTCGCTAAAATTGCTGGTTTGTTAAAGCTTTTCGTTATCGGAACTGCCAACAATAAAGGCGAATTTGAACTTTTGGGTAAGGCACGCGGGGCTAAGAAGGCTAGAAGAAAACTATTAGATGATATGGTTAAAGCTGGCTATCGCGGAGGCCGCGTTCAAATTGACCATGTGCAAAATGAGGGCTCTGCTTTAAGCATGAAAGAAATTATCTTAGATAACTTCCCAGATGCTAAAGTTACTATCGGCGAATGTGGCGCACTTTGCAGCTTCTATGCTGAAGAAGGCGGCTTAATGGTTGGTTTTGAAAAAGAATAAATAGTAACACAAAAGGAGTGCTTAAGCACTCCTTTTAATATGTCTTCTTAAAATCGTTTTGCATTAATTTAACAAATTCTGGATATGTTTCAACCTCAAATAAGGGATGAAGTCCAATATTATCCTTACGGTGACGGTGATTATACCAAATACTGTCAAAGCCATATTTTTCAGCACCTAAGATATCTGACTGCAATCCATCCCCAAAGAATAAAGTCTCATTTGGCCCAATCTCTGTGCGGCTAAAGAAATAATCAAAAGCATGCGGATTTGGCTTAGAATAATGAGCTTCTTCAGACGTTACAATCAAATCAAAGTAGTCTTTGATACCTGCTAATTCTAAGCGATGGCGCTGCATGAACTTTTCACCATTACTTAAGACTGTTAACTTATAGCCTTGTTTTTTGGCAAATTTCAGCGTATCTTCCACACCTGGTAGCAATTGATGAGCTTCACCAAAGTAAGAGCGATATTCATTCATCCATTCATTTCCATCTACTTCTAGACCGAAATGTTCCTTAATAAAGTCATGAAATGTCATCTCGCTTAATTCTTCATAAGTAATTTCACCCAATTCAAGCTTGCGCCAAAGTCCTTGATTGTACGTATGGTATTGTTTCTGCAAGTCAGATGAGAGAGGCAGCTTATGTGATTTAAACAATGCATGCAGGGATGAATCTTCCGTAGCAGCAAAGTCAATTAAAGTATCATCAACGTCAAAAATTAATTGTTTATATTTCATGAGCAACCCTTCTTCGATTTAATTTAGTATTTCGATTATAACAAAAGTTGAGAAATTTTAATTTTATCCTATCTGTATTCAAAGTAATAAGATAAGATGGATATATATTTAGCATATTATGGAGGAAAGCAATCTATGACACGTGCACAAATGAAACAAGCATCTAAAGATCAATTACGTGGCAATTGGGGCTGGGCTATTTGTCTAACTATTTTTGCCTGGTTATTTAACGCCGTCATCATGGATATTAATCGTTGGATCTGGACCGGAAAAGATTTTACCTACTCAATTCTTCGCTATAACAATGAAACATTAATTCAAGGTTATAAGCCTGGTTATGATCTTTCGACATTTATTGTCGGCTTAATTACTGGTTTAGTTTTATGGGGAGTTGCTTATACTATCCTAGATTTCGTTGAAACAGGAAAGAAAGAGCCTTGGTATGTTGGTATTTTCAGTGCCTACAGCAATGGACGTTTCAAGAATAGTTTGTTTACTCTTTTTATGACCAATCTTTTTATTACTTTATGGTTATTCGCATTTATTATTCCTGCCTTCATTAAGGGATATTCTTATGCCATGACGCCATATATCTTAAAGGATAAATTTGCTGCCGGACAAACTGATATAGGAGCAACTGAAGCAATTACTGAAAGTCGTCATTTAATGGACGGACACAAGATGGACTTATTCGTCTTAGACTTAAGCTTCATTGGCTGGGGTTTATTGGGTATTATTACTTTTGGTATTGGATTCATCTGGATTGTGCCTTACTACCGTCAAACCAAAGCTAACTTTTATCGTTCATTAGTTGCTAATAATTAAATATCACATAAAAATAACCGCTATAGCGCCTGAGCGTTGTAGCGGTTATTTTTTATTCAATTGTTTCCTTAGTTTCAAGAGAGACATTCCTATTATTTCAGAAAGTTATAACGTAACGTTAAACTTAAAACAGTTTAATCTAGTCAGACTCTTTTCTATTACTGTTTTTCATTTACAAACTAAATTTAACAAGATTAAACTTTTTATAACTAAAATGATTTGATTAGTACCCATACGTCCTAGTTCTACTTTTCAATCATTTCAATATACTTATTCCTCTTTTTCTGAAAATAATGTTTCTCTATTTCGACTATACAATACTATACCTATAGCCAAAGTTGTAAAAATTGCTATTCCAAAATTAATAGCAACAACATCAAGTACATTTAGTTTAGTTAACAGTATACTTGATACTACCATGGAACAAATTGCTCCAATTCTACCAATACTTGACCGTAATGATGTTAAAGATGAAATTCTTTCTACAGATACTATAGTTGAGAACATAACATTACAATAATATTCAACTAGTGTAAATATAAAGATTAAAAACATATAACTAAAAACGAAATAATAAGATTTAGTAATCAAAAAAAGAATCATTGACAAAGATAATACTACTATGGTGCTAAAACCAATAATTTTTATTTTATTTTTTTTGATATTTAAATTTATACTATAAGTGCCTAAACTTATTAATTGGAAAATAATATATAATAAATAAAAATTGTGTTTATTGAAACCTTTATACAAAAACAATCCTTGCCATAATTGATAATGTGCTTGAAAAAAGAATTGGCCTGAAAATGTAAGAGCCATCATTAATTGCATTAATTTCGAATTCTTAACCTCTTTTAAACCACTCTTTATTTCCTTGACCAAGGTTATATTATCTTCCTTTGAAGCACCAACATTTTGTTTATAATCTAGGATTGAAATTATAGCTAATATTACCAATCCAATTCCTATATAATAAAATTTTATTCCTAATGCATAATATAACCACGAGCCAATAGTACTTCCAAGAAGTAAAGATATAAAGTCTAATTGATTACTAATACTAATAAATCTACCTAATTTTGATTTTTTATTATCTTTTTTTAGAGAATTTATTATATCTGCATCTAAGGTACCACTGTCTAAAGCACTCGAAATTCCATAGATGAACCAAGCTATTTCCATCCAGATTGTATTCCGCATAAGCAGAACAATTACCATCATTATTATTAGTAATATTCTTGATAAAACAAATAAAAATTTTTTTGAATAAAGATCAGCCCATAATCCACTAGGATATTCAAAAATAAATACTGCTATACTATATGCAGTTTGAACCATCATTATTTGGGCTAAAGAAAGGCCCTTTTGAAATAATATGATGGTCAAAACTGCATGAGGCAAAGCCGTTGCTACAGTTGTTAGTGCGTATGAAAGTAAATATTCTATTATATTCTTTCTTGTTCTTAAAAGACTCATAATTTTTATTCTCCATGACTACATATCTCGCATTTTCTATCTCTATTTACTTCTAATACGTATTTTTCAAATGTAGCACTATTAATCCCAAATCTCTTATTTAAAGAATTAATACGTTCGTAATTATGAGATAAGAACTCAATAATATCAGCCATTCCCATGCTGGCAGCAAGTGCATTATTTGTAAAACTTGATGGTGCCTCGTTATTAGCATTGATTCTATCTTCTAAAATTTTGCTTTCATTATGTCCACTAGATATGTCATCAGAAATAGATAACGCATTGTGACAAAACGGACAACTAGAAATACCAGGTATATAAAAAGGCCCTATAGCTGAAATATCATTTAAATATCCTATATTAAGAAAAGGTATTTCACTTTTTACACATGCTTTTGCAGTTAAAGATAATGCAGAAAAACTGTCACCAGATAGAATAACTAAAGTTTTATTTTTCTTATTTTGTTCAAAAATATTATGTAATACTTCTTTAGAAACATACTCTTTATATTCACTAATACTTAATTTATTATTTCTCTCAACCAAGTTCTTTTTAAGAACATCTACTTTATATTTACCAATATCATTTTCTGTAAATAAAAATTGTCTATTAAGATTACTTTTTTCAATTTTATCACCATCAATTAATTCTATTTTTCTCGGTGATAGTGAACCTATAGCAAATGAAATAAAATTTCCAATTCCCCCACACCCTACAATTACAAAGGTAGTATCTGCAAATTCTTTTGCAAGTGCATTTCCATTTAAGCCTAATGCATGAAAATATAGTTTATTTTTAAAATTTAAATCATCCTTTTTCTCAACATAAAGATTTTCTTTAACAATTAAATTATGCTGAACTAATGTGTCAAATATAGATTTATTAATATTATTTTTTTCACAAAATTTTATAACTTCATCATATGTTTTTTTATTTAATAAAAAATCTAAAATTTTTAAAGACTTAAGATAGTCGGCTTCACTTACAAAGTATTGTTTCGTTCCTACACCTAAAATCCCTTGATGATTACTACAGCCACCTGTTGCTAAATAACTAGTCTTGTAAAACATAATTTACCACCTTACTCATCATAAACTCTATAAAAATAAAAAGCTGATAATCTTCGTCAAAGCGTTGATTTATCAGCCTTTTTAGCCTATTCAATTTAAAAGCATTTTAACTTCTTAAATTGATTATTAATTTTTCATAATTCTATGCATAATTTTTTTATGTCCTTTCTTTTAATTTCTATTACATCATAAAGAAAAAACAAAAATATATATCGATATTTGCATAAACTATATTATAATTGCATATATGCATTTCTGAAAAAGGATAGACAATAATGACAATTGGAGAATTACTAAAAGAAAATCGCAAGAAACTAAATCTTACACAAAAAGAAATGGCCGGAACAATAGTTTCAACGTCTTTCTACTCTCGAGTCGAACAGGATAATACTCGTATTTCAGCCATTGATTTACTTAAAATTTTAAAAGTCCATCACATCAATATATCTGATTTCATTGATCAACTAACCATTAAACTAAATAATCAAACTGATGAAGATGAAATAATAGATACACTATTTATTGCATTTTTTAATAACGATATAGACACTGTCATGCAATTAAAAAAAAATATATACTTACGGGCATCACAAACTACAAAATTATATATAAAATTAATTGAAGCTCTTTTAAAACAAGATAGGACTATATTAAATAAACAGGATGACGATCTCATCAGAAAAGAACTATTTAACGGTTTAAATTGGTCAATTCCAACATTAAAATTATTTACTAATTCTATGTTTATTTATACTTCTGATGAGTTATCTTTTCTACTAACTTCTATTTTAAATAAATATCAAACAACTAAAAATGAAACAGTTCAAAAGCTCATTGCAAGTATTTGTATAAATTTTTTAGATTTATGTTATAAAAGAAAAAACTTTACCTTTTGGAAAAAGGGAATATCTTTTCTGTTTAGTTTGCCTAGTACTCCAGAACTGTTGATGTATAAATTGCTTGGCAAATATTATCAAGCCATTTTAGAAAAAGATAAAACTACTATAGATCATATCAAGACCACTCTTATGCTTTCAGGATTTTCAAATTATATAGAATTGTTGCCTAACATTTAAATATGCAAGTTAATATTAGATATGCAAATTTTATTACATCTTCAAGATATTAATAAATAATAGAGATGAAAATTAAATCTTTAAAGGGTGAAAGAATTTATGGTTATTGTCGTAAAACCTACATTTTAATCATGTATAAATTAAACAT
>JAETUM010000017.1 GCA_021768625.1 Candidatus Stoquefichus sp.
CAGAATCTATAAATTTTGGAGTCTTTCTATGCCTTTGATGGAACAATTTAATAAAAATATTATGAATTGTATATTTTTGTCTTGACAAAGGTCACTTCATAACAGGTGATTTATATTGAAAGAACATTTTAAAATACATTCCCAATTTGATCAATTACCAATAGATATTATCATAACAAGTCCATCACATCCAATAGGTATTGTTCAAATATCACATGGAATGTGTGAACATAAAGAAAGATATCTTGATTTTATGTATTTTTTAAATCAACATGGTTATGTTTGTTGTATTCATGATCATAGAGGACATGGAAAAAGTATTCATAATGATAATGACTTAGGCTATTTTTATAAAGATGGACATATTGGTATTGTTGAAGATTTACATCAACTAACACAACTCATGAAAGAACGTTATCCACATTTACCTATCTATTTATTTGGACATAGTATGGGCTCATTAGTTGTAAGATGTTATATTAAGAAATATGATAATGATATTAATGGTTTATTTGTTTGTGGTAGCCCAAGCTACAATAAATCATCAAATCTTGGTATTCACTTAACTTCTTTTTTATCAAAGATAAAAAATGATCACTATCGACCACAAATCATTCAAAAACTTGGTTTTGATGCTTTCAATAAAAAATTTAATAAAGCGATTGACAACAGTTGGATTTGTAGTGATAGTCAAATTGTTGATGATTATAATAACGATCCATTATGTCATTTTACATTTACAAACAATGGTTTCTATTCATTATTCCAGTTAATGAAAGAAACCTATTCAAAGGAAAATTGGCATCTCAATCAACCAACACTACCTATTCACTTTATAGCTGGTCGTTTAGATCCATGTATTACCAATGAACAAGAATTCGATAAAGCTGTTCAACATCTCAAAGATATAGGCTATACAAATGTCACATCTCAGCTTTTTGATAATATGCGTCATGAAATACTTAATGAAAAGAATAAATATCATGTTTATCAACATATTTTAAAAATATTAAGGTCCCAGAAATAATCTGGAACCTTAATGTTTGTTTATAAATTCTCCATATTCATTAATATCTTGTAATATCACTTTGTTTTGTTGTAATGATAAGGGTATGTTTATTATTCTTTGATTTGATGAACCTTTATATCTTAAAGATAAACTTCTCAATGATTGAATATATCTCCCATCAACAAGTGTATGACATAAAGATAACAATTTTCTTTCATCTTTTCCTAAAGAAATGATTTCCTCAAATGTATATCCACTATAAATCATAATATGAAGATGGCGTTTGTGTATCTCTTCTACAAAAGGAATTAAAGATTTTGCTTGAACAAATGGTTCTCCTCCTGAAATCGTTACACCATCTAACAAACTATTTTTATCAATTTCTAAAAGTAAATCATCAATATTAACCCAATATCCATCATTATTATCATGACTTTTTGGATTATGACACCCTAAACAACGATGAGGACATCCTTGTGTAAAAACAACATATCGTAGTCCTGGTCCATCGACAATCGAATCATTCACTGTCCCATAAACTTTTAATTTCATTCATGAATCCCATGTTTGACTCTATCACTCTCTTCAGCCTTTTTCGCATCATTAAAGCGATTAAGAGTTCCTACTAAATAACCAGTAATACGACGAATTCTTTCAAATTCTTGATGTTCTTCCTCAGTACGTCCACATTGTGGACATACATCATCAATAATACCATTATAGCCACATACTGGATCTCTATCAACAGGGTGATTAATAGCCCCATATCCTATCTGAGCATCATGCATAGCTCGAACTATTTTTTCAAAAGCAGGCAAATTCTTTGTTGGATCTCCATCCATTTCTATATAACTAATATGTCCTCCATTTGTAAGTGCATGATAAGGTCCTTCTATTTTTATTTTTTGAATAGCTGTTATTGGATAATCAACTGGAATATGGAAACTATTTGTATAATAATCTTTATCTGTAACTCCTTTAATTTTTCCATATAATTTTCTATCTATTTTAACAAAGCGTCCTGATAATCCTTCAGCAGGTGTTGCTATTAAAGAAAAATTTAAGTGGTATTTTTGTGATGCTTCATCCATTCTCTTACGCATATGAGCAATAATCTGTAATCCTAAAATTTGTGCCTTTTCATTTTCTCCATGATGATAACCAATTAATGATTTTAATGTTTCAGCCAAACCTATAAAACCAACTGTTAATGTTCCATGTTTTAAAACTTCTCTTACCTCATCTGTTGGTTGAAGTTTTTCTGAATCAATCCAAATACCTTGTCCCATCAAAAATGGATAATTCATTACATGACGTTTACATTGAATTTCAAATCTTTCTAATAATTGATCTATACATATATCTATCATTTGATCTAATTTATCAAAAAATTCGTCTATATCCCCTTTTGATTTAATCGCTAAACGAGGAAGATTGATTGATGTAAAACTTAAGTTTCCTCTACCAGGAGATATTTCCCTTGAAGGATCATAGATATTTCCCATAACTCTTGTACGACAACCCATATAAGCAATTTCTGTCTCAGGTGTACCCTTATAATATTGAAGATTAAATGGTGCATCTATAAATGAGAAGTTTGGAAATAAACGTTTAGCAGACACTCTACATGCCAGTTTAAACAAATCATAGTTTTTATCTTCTGGATTATAGTTAATACCTTCCTTTACTCTAAAAATTTGAATAGGAAATATAGGTGTTTCTCCATGTCCTAATCCTGCTTCAGTTGCTAATAAAACATTTTTTATAGCCATGCGTCCTTCTGGAGAAGTATCCATTCCATAATTAATTGAACTAAATGGAACTTGTGCACCTGCTCTTGAATTCATAGTATTCAAGTTATGAATGAGCGATTCCATTGCTTGATATGTTTCTTTATCTACTTCTGCATATGTTTCTTTAACTGTAAATTGTTGTATTTTATGAATTGTTGGTTCATCTATATGATATTTTAATAAAATTTCTTTTTCCTTTTGTAAATAGCCCTGATCCTCTAATGTTGGCACAACATCTAATAATTGAATTTCTTCTAAAGAAGATAATGCTTCTTGATTTGTTAAAAGCTCCAAAACTTTTTTTAGATTTTTATAATATGTCTTTTGATATGATTTTCTAATTCCATCAGCCATTCCATAATCAAAATTAACAATGGCTTGACCACCATGTTGATCATTTTGATTTGATTGAATTGCAATACATGTTAATGCAGAATATGTTGTGATACTATTAGGTTCTCTTAAAATGCCATGTCCAGTAGAAAACCCATCTTTGAATAATTTAATGATGTCTATTTGGGCACATGTTGTCGTTAATGTTAAGAAGTCCATATCATGAATATGAATATCACCTGACTTATGAGCTGCACTATGCAATGGATTTAATACAAACATTTCATTAAACTGTTTTGCTGCTTCTGCTCCATACTTCAACATTGTTCCCATAGGTGCATCAGCATTAACATTCGCATTTTCTCTTTTTAAATCACTATCTTTAGCATCTTGGAAAGTTATTTCTTCTAGTGTTCTCATTAAACGAGACTTACGATCTCGTGAACGTGTTCTTTCTGCACGATAAAGAATATACGCCTTTGCTATTCTGACATATCCTTTTTCTATCAATGTTTCCTCTACTGTATCTTGAACAAGTTCAACTGTTGGTAACTCTGTATGTCTTGACTCTAATTTTTCTTGAACAATATGAGCAACCTGTATAGCTGTGTCTAAATCATACTTTGCTTCTGTCGCTTGAAAAGCTTTATAAATTGCTCCAGCAATTTTATTAACATCAAAGACATCCATTCGTCCATCTCTTTTTCTTATATACTTAATCACATACATACCTCCTTTTTATATGTTTAGTATCTCATATACCTACTATTTTCTCAATTTATATGAATGATACATCATTATTTTTTTAAAAGAAAAAGGATGAAAATCCATCCTTTCTCCCTATTATTCAATATGAGCAATCTTTAACTCATTTAATGTTTCTATAATGACATCCATTGCTCTCTTTTCTTCTTCCCCATCTGTAATAACCTCTAATGATGCTTTTGTTGGTACTCCAAGCGATAAAACACCCATCATACTTTTCAAATTCACTTCTTTTGATCCATATTTCAATGTAACATGACAATGAAATTGTCTGACAGTATTCACTAATTCTGTTGTAGGAGTAGCATAGAGTCCGACAGGGTCAGTAACGATGAAATTTAAATGTTGTGCCATATATGATACCTCCTTGTTAATTATATTATATCACAAAGATATTCAATGAGTGAATTTTTATGCTATAAAAAAAGAAAAAGTTTATCTTCTTTTTCTTCTCTTTCTTTTTGCATTTAGTCCTTCTTCATCTTCACGATAATCAACAAAACTTCCTAAATCATAAACATCATATCCTTGTTTATAAAGTTTCTTATATGCTCTTTCACTAATTGCTGGATTAATTGCATAAACATAATATATATAGTCTTTTTCTGGATAATATTCTTCCATATCATCCATCAAACGAAGTGGTAAACATTCAGCACCTGCTATATGTAAATCATCAAAGCTTCTTTGTTCATCAGCACATAAAATGATAATTTTATTAGAGTTTTTTTCATAATTTCTATATGCTTCATTAATATCTAACTTTTTTATCTCAATCTTTTTTCCAAATCCAAACATTCAAATTCCTCCAATACTTCTCTATAATAACATTTATTCTTATTTTTTTCTATTGCTTTTGTCTTTTTTCTATGCTATTATATTAAAGCAACAAACATGGCCTGTTGGAGAAACGGTTAACTCACATGCCTTTCACGCATGCATTCACGGGTTCGAATCCCGTACAGGTCACCATATAGGGGCGTGGTTCAATGGTAGAGCATCGGTCTCCAAAACCGTTGATGCGGGTTCGATTCCTGCCGCCCCTGCCATTTGAAATTAACGTTGATTTATTCAACGTTTTTTGTTTGTTGAGAAGTTTCATCCAAATAAACTAATAATTCATCTTCATTTCTTTGTTTTAGTATGATAAAACTTTATAAAATCAATTAAAAACCTTTAAAAGTTGGTCGTTTTAAACCTCTAAATGATAGAACAGTTTTAAGCGATGCTAGTAATATAGATTTCTTTGACAAATATGTTATATTTGAAGGTATTTCAAAAAAACAATTCGAATAAAAGCAAAACTTTCCATTGTGGCAATCTGTCACAAAGAACTTTTATCAATTATTAGGATATCAAATGTCAATTAGAAGAGCCAAAACATCTGAATTATTACTTTAAAAAACAAATAAAAATATTATTGAAATTTCATTAGACAACTTTTCAAACGATAAAACAGCCTAAATTTATATATCAAAAATGATGATTACAATAGTATAATTGTAGGTTAAAGTACATGATAATTGGTCAGCAAGTGCAGAAAATAAACATAGGGGTTGGATTATGGCTGGTTGGATTTATAAAGGAGTGTATACAAACTAATGAAGAATAAAAAGAAGATAATAATTGGATTATGTTTTATATGTATAGCATTTATTTTTATGTTTCATTATTTTACAAGTTCTCATGCTAATTATTATAATAGTATTAGTCAATATATGAAAAGCAATGGAAATTGGTTCTATGATTTTTATGAACCAGCAAGCTATTTTGATAATAATATAGAAAAATTGAGTATGAAAGATAAAAATAAAATAGATGTTTATTATTATAATGATCCTAAAGAAGGTTATCAAATTTCATATTCCAACATCAATGATATGGAAATAGATTAATTTGCATTCAAATATCAAAAAACACCACAAGACTTTAAAAAAGAATATACAAATGATTATCAGGAAATTGATATAAATAATAATAAAATATATTATCAAAATACAAGTACAATGACTGATGTTTATTATTATCATAATGGAATAGCAGTTGAAATAAGGATTATGGGATATGATGAAAAAAGTAATTATCAAAAGATAAAAGATATAGCAATTTTAATGATTACTGATTCAATAAAACTCAATTAAAAAATGTTTAAAATATAGCCAAAATATATATTTCATTTGTACCAATAATATTTATGATTATAAAATCTAAAGTACACCACAAGGTGTGCTTTTTTAATATAGCAAAAAGAATATCTTATCTAAATTATAAATAATACTCATTTATAAAGTTTTCGTATACTTATGAGGTATATGAAGTTATTCTTTATAAGTATTTGATTTTTAAAAACTATCTGTTAGAATAATGGAAAATAATGAAAGAGGAGAATTGTATGGCAGCATTAACAACTTTATTTCCAGTCTTTTTTATGGTTGCATTAGGTTTATTAGCAAGAATAAAAGGCTTTGTCACACCCGAGCAAAAGAATGGGGCTAATAATATTGTTTTCAACGTTTTATTTCCTATATTAATATTTAATGTTCTTTTTACATCAAAAATAGAAATATCAGCTATATATATAGTTTTATATGTTTTAATAGCATTTTGTTTAACTATGATTATAGGTAAGTTCTTAGGAAGGTTTACAGGAGAAAAGTTTGCACATATTTCTCATTATATGTTAACAACTTGTGAAGGTGGTAATGTTGCTTTACCTTTATATACATCTATTGTTGGTGTAGCATATGCAAGTAATACTGTTATTTTTGACCTTGCAGGAACTTTAGTTGCTTTTGTTATTATTCCTATTTTAGTCGCAAAAAGTTGTGCAGGTGAAATATCAAGTAAAGATTTAATGAAAAAAATTCTTTCTAATTCTTTTGTTATTGCAGTCATTGCAGCTTTATGTCTTAATTTTTTAGGTGTTTATCAAATATTGGCAGAAAGTTCTTTTATTGATGTTTATACAAATACTATTTCTATGGCTACAGGACCTATTGTTGGAATGATCTTGTTTATTATTGGTTATGATTTAAAGATTGATATGAATACTATTGGTCCTATTTTGAAATTACTTGTTGTGAGAATTGTATTATATGTTTTCATTATTATTGGATTCTTTGTATTCTTCCCACATTTAATGGTAGAAAAAACATATCTCATTGCTGTACTCATTTACTTCATGTGTCCAACTGGTTTTGCATTACCAATGCAAATATCGCCTTTGTTTAAAGAAGAGGAAGACAGCAGCTTCACATCTGCTTTCATATCACTATATATGATTATTACACTTCTCGTATATACTGTTATTGTCTTATTTATTGTTTAGAGGTTTACCCTCTTTTTTTATTAAAATTTTTAAAACTTCTTTATATTTTACTAAAAAACATATGATTTTTTTATCGTTATGTTATAATACTACTGTATTTAAAATATACTTAAAGAAAGTTGGATAAATTATGAACAGTTATGAAAATTGGCAGGATTTTTATCCTCGCCCTATGTTAAAAAGACAAAGTTTTTTTAATTTAAATGGTGAATGGTTTTTAGATAATACCTCTATTGATATTCCTTTTCCACCACAATCTACACTCTCCCACTACAATAAAGAAGTGAATGATCATTTGACATATATTAAAGAATTTCAATTACCACAAGATTTTGTTCCTGAAAATCATCGCATTCTTTTACATTTTGGTGCTATTGATCAAATTGCACGTGTATATATTAATAATCAATATTTAGGTGAGCATATAGGTGGATATCTTCCATTTTCATTTGATATCACAGACTTTTTAAAAGATGCGGTGAATCAACTTCGTGTTGATGTTACCGATACTCTTTCGCATGTTTATCCATATGGTAAACAAAGAAAGAAAAGAGGTGGAATGTGGTATACTCCTGTATCAGGAATATGGCAAACTGTTTGGATAGAAGCTGTTCCTCAACAAGCTATTCAAAGCATAAAAATAACACCTTCTCTATCAGGTATTCATATTCATATTGATTCTGATGCAACACAATATCATATTTCTATTCCTTTAAATGATTATATATTTGAAAAGACATACTCATCACAAGACATAGATATTGATTTGTCAAAAGAAACAGACACTTTGCACTTATGGACTCCTAAAAATCCATATCTTTATTCAATAACAATAAAAACTGAAACAGATTGTATTGAAAGCTATTTTGCTTTAAGAACTATAGAAATTAAAAATCAACAAATATGCCTTAATAATCAACCAATCTTTTTACATGGTGTTTTAGATCAAGGATATTTTGATGATGGTATTTTCTTACCAGAAAAACCTCAAGGTTTTGTTGATGACATTTTAAAAATGAAAGAATTAGGATTTAATTTTTTAAGAAAGCATATTAAAATTGAACCAGAAGTATTTTATTACGCTTGTGATAAATATGGTATGCTTATTATGCAAGATATGGTTAATAATGGTAATTACAATTGGTTTTTAGATACTGCTTTGCCTAATAAAGGTGTTTTATATCGCCCAGATAGATTTCCTGGACAAAAGCAAAGAAAACAAGTTTTTGAAAAACATATGCTAGAAACTCTAGACCATTTATATAATCACCCATGCATTATTTCCTATACAATCTTTAACGAAGGTTGGGGACAATTTGATGCGGATAGAATGTATAAAATTTGTAAATCTTATGATCCTACAAGATTCTATGATGCAACATCTGGTTGGTTTCACCAAAAAGAAAGCGACGTTGACAGTCTTCATGTTTACTTTTGTACAAAAGAACTTTCAACAAAAATGGAAAAACCTCTATTTTTAAGTGAGTGTGGTGGATACACACGACCTATTCAAGACCATCTTTTTAAAAAAGATGCACATTATGGTTATGGGCAAACAGATAGTGAAGAAGCTTTAACAAATCGCATTATTGATCTTTATGAAGAAATGGTTTTATCTTCTATACCAAATGGTTTATGTGGTTGTGTCTATACACAGTTATCTGATGTTGAAGATGAAATTAATGGTCTATATACATATGATCGTCAAGTTTGTAAAGTTGATAAAAAAAGAATGCAAGACATTTCAAATAAAATCTTTGATTGTTTTAAAAAAAATCAAAAAAAGCTGTAATTGTACAGCTTTTTCTTTAACATTTTTTTGTAAAGTGTTGGGCTATATAAAATGTAACTCTTCCTTTTGAAAGTGTTGTATAAATACTTATGCCCACAAATTTATATTTTGTATTCTTAATCACTTTTTTATGTGTTGTACTTCCCATTAAACATTTATGAATCATGCTTGCATAGTTTTTCAAATGAGTTTGACTATAACTTGACTTTGCTGAAATCATTAAATTCGCTAAATTTTCGCCAGACGAATTTCCTTTCATATTGACTTTTGCAGCAGTTAAAGTCGTAGACCATGACTTTTTATTTGGACGTGTATGTGAAAATTTCTTTTTCAATTCTTTGGCTCTCACTAATGATGATGATTCTAACTTTTTATGACTAGAAACCTTTGTAGAACGTTCTTCATTAATTAATCTTACTAGCTCCTTTTCAACAGTTTCACATTCTTTTGCTGTCAAATTTCTAGCTTTTGTATTTTTACTCCCAAAAGTTGCCTTATTAACAAGAACATCACCCTTGATTGTTTCATCTATTTCACCATTTTTAAGTGCTTCTTCATCTTCATCTGTTACAGCATCAATAATTGTAACTGCACCCTCCTCTGTGTTTTGATTAACTTGTGGAACTTCCTTCTTTTCCTCATTTGAGCATCCAGTTAGTAAGAAACTCATACTTAAACATATAATACTTATCTTTTTAAGCAATTTTTCCATACTCTCCTCCAAATTATTGAGAACTAAATTTCTGTATATCAGAACCAGATACATTACCATAAATATCTTGTACCATTAAAGTTGTATAAAAATCTCCTTTAGAAATATCCATGAACTTAAATTCAAATTTTTCTTGTGGATTAACAGAAATAGCTTGTAATGTCCCTGTTGATTTCCATTCCCTAAATGGTTTAGGTTTATGATTTTTATCATACTGTACTTGCATAATTGTTGATAAAAATTGAATTTCTTGATAATCATTAATATCTATATAATTTTTAGCAGCCAAATTACTCTTTAAATTATCTGCTGGAACAACTCCAGCTAATCTAACATCTAATGTTTGTCTATTAACATGTAAAATAAAGTATGAGCGTATTACTTTGAAATTCTTAAATCCATCTTCATAATGGAACATGATAGCTGGTATTTGATAACGAATATATTCAGGACTAGAATCTATTCCTATTAATGTTGTAACAATCTGTTCATCACCTGAACATATTGTCATAACTTTATTATTATAATTAGCAGTTAAAGTTGTATCCGTTAAAGTTAAATCAGTATCCCAATAAACTGGCATATAAGCATCTTTCATATCATCGACTTTCTGTAAAATCGCATATTTCCCTCTAGCATAATTCTTTGCTTCCTCTTTTGATAACTCAACTGATATTTTTTCAGATTTTTCATTCTTTTCAGCTAATACTTTTGCATTTTCTAAAGCTTGATTTTCACTTTTATTTCCTTCAACAATAATACTAGAAAAGTTCAATAAATAACGATAGTATTCATCTGCAAATTCAAATCGTTGATATTCTTCTAAATAATCAGATACATGAGATATATTTTCATATGGATAATAGACAGAAACACCACTCGCATTATCTACATTTCCATCCTCATAAACAATCATTTCATTTAAACTATTCTTTAATGTTTTGGATTCATCTGGATAATCACTTTCTAATTCATTAACTAAAGCTCCTAAATCGACTAAATCATAATCATAACTTGAACTTTTTCCGAAAGATTTTACATCACTTCTTGATGTTGATAGAGAAGCAAACATACTGTTATCAACACTTTCCTCTGTTAAAGATGTATCTATTTTTTCAAATAAGTGATTCATACCTTTTTCAACATCATCCATCTTATTAAGATCTATACATGATAAAGTTGTATCTAGGTAAACATTTTGTTCTTTAGAAATTTGATCATAGAAATCTACATAATGATCTATAATAGCTTTAGCCAAACTCTCTCCATCTATTTTATTATCAACATCTTTTAAGAAACTATAATCCCATCCATACCCAGGAATTGTTTCTTGAGAAGCTATCATATAATTAGCATGATCTTTTAAAACATATCCTGTTTCCACACAAGACATTAAACATGCATCAAATCCAATCACTTCTAATTTGTTGTCTTTTGTAAAAGGACTATCTTCTAAAGCTGCTTTAATATCTGTTAACTTTAAAGTTGTTTCATATAGCTCATCATACCCATAACCAAGAATAGAACCTCCACCATGATCCCATAAAATTAAATCATAGCTATCTGTTTTATAATTCTCATATCCATAATTCAAAAACTCAGATAATGTATCAGGATCACACATATCATCTTTTTGATGATTGATTTCCTTTAATTTATAATTTTCATCAAGCTCATAAAGTCCTCCATCCTCATGAATTTCATCACTTTGCCATGATAAAGAACCACCTAACTTGAAAACAATCTTTGTCTTATCTAAATCAACCCCACTTTTTTCAATAGCATCAATATTAAAAGACCCAAATCCATACTGCCCCTCTAAATCACTCCCAATCATATAAATCATGATTGTTTTTGTTCCTGCAGTCCCCTGTGGCTTTGAACAACCATTGAGCACTATAACCATTGCTAAACTCACATAAATAAATAATAACTTTTTTAACTTTCTCATAATTTCCCTCTATATACTTTCCTCTATTCAAAATTTATTTAACACTATCAATTATTTAACCTTTTTCAATAATAGATAAAACCATCAATTTCATTTCCTCATAAGACAGATTCTTAGAAATAATCTTTAATCTTACATCGTGATAAAGACATTCAACATAATAACAATGATCCTTATTTTCACCAATGACTAATTCAATACCTTTTATTTTTGATTTTTCTTCTTGTTTATAAAATGAACTCATTTTTAAATTCGCATTCTTTTTTTCTAATTGAATATCAACCCTTCTACTTTTGTCTTTACTTATATAAGTTATTTTATTAGTATCTGCATAAATTTCACCATTTTTCTTATATATTCCATACCTCTTTTCTTGTTCTTTTAAATCATCTGGTATTTTCATATTAAATGATATTTGATAATAATCTTCTAATTGTTGTTTATCCATCTTTGTAAAGTCTTCATTATGCAAATCTGTTGTTAAATCTTTATCCAAAATAACATCAATTTTATGAATAATTATTTTTTCTTCTTTTATATTTTTATCCACAACAAGATTTTCATCTTTTAAAGAAGGTGTATGTACTATTTGAAAATTCCATATCTCTATTCCTAAAAAAATCATTAAACATCCCAACAAACATATACCATACTTTTTCCTACGTTTTCTTTTAACAATATATTCATCTCTACGACGAAAGACATCTTGAGCCATTTGATTATAATTCTTCATACACAAAGCCCTCCTTATCAAGTTCTGATTTAAGAGCCAGTCTTGCTCGATATACTAAAGTTTCAATATTATGTACAGATTTTTTCATAACAACAGCAACTTCTTTATTACTAAAATTCTCAAAGTAAGTTAGCCATAAAACTTGTCTATATTCAGGTTTTAACTGCATAAGTGCTTTATGAACAATAATTTTTCTTTCCTCTTTAATATATGATTGTTCTAGACTTTCTTCATCTTGTGTTAATTTTTGATAATCATCTAAAGATAAAGTTTGATGATAATGACGCCTTAAATAGTCAATAGCAACATTTCTTCCAATAGCGTATAACCATGTTTTAAAAGAAGATTTCCCAGAGAAGACAGGCTTCTTTATAACTATTTTTACAAAAGTATCTTCTGTTAATTCTTCAGCTATATGAATATTATCCACGAAACCATTAATATAAAAGATAAGACCATCTTTATATTCCTTAATGATTTCAACAAAACCGTTATCATCACCATCAAGAAAACGGCGGTAACTATTTGCACCGTTATCCATGAGATTACTCCTTTCTAAAAGGAATTTTGTATCCTTCTTTTTATTAGACGAGTGAAATATTAAAAACCTCACACTTTTTTTGAAATTTATCATTATATTTTTATTATATCAATTACATACACTTTCTCCAATCTATTTATCACATATTTTTTTCTTTAACATATATTAATAACGAAAGGAAGATATTATGGATACTCAACTTAGTCATGTGACTCAACAATATCTCAATGAATTTTATCAAATATTAGACACAATGATACAAAGAATGACAAATGTAGATATCACTACTAGCATCTCACGTAACTTTATATTACAAATGATTCCTCATCACGAAGCTGCTATAGAAATGTCTCGTAACCTACTACAATATACAACAAATATAGAACTTCAAAACATTGCATTAAATATTATTACTAGTCAAAATCAAAGTATAGAAGCAATGTTAAGAGCTCTTGATAGATGTTCAACCATTGTCAATCAAAACACTGATATTGTCAATTATCAAAGAGCATATAATTCCATTATTGAAGAAATGTTTAATAATATGGCCAATGCACCTATAAGTAATAACATTGATATCAACTTTATAAATGAAATGATTCCTCATCATATTGGTGCTGTTAGTATGGCTAGAAATGCTTTACGCTTTGACTTGTGTACCGAACTTATACCAATACTCAATGAGATTATTCGTTCACAATCTATAGAAGTACAACAAATGCGAGTACTTCTTGCAACTCTAGAAAACCAAACTTAAAAATCCTTATAGGATTTTTTTTGTCTATTTCATACAAAATGTCACAAAGATGCATATTTTCTTTGTGATTAAAATCGTAAATATTGACTTTTCAAAGAAAAGCCAATAGAATATTACTATTAATAGAAAAAGGGGATTATATTATGGATAAAGAAGTTCAAAAATCTCAACAAATACATCTTAAAACAAAATACAAAATTATTTTTATCGCTATTATAGCATGTCTTCTTATGATTTATTTTATAGGATTTTTCTATTTTAATGGTAAATTCTTAAGTCATACAACGATTAATAATATTGATGTGTCCCAACTATCTATCAATCAAGTACATAAAGTATTAAGCGATAAGATTCAAAATCATTCTCTTAATCTTACTTTCATAGATAAAGAGAAAGAAACACTTTCTATTGCTGATTGTGGTATCCAATATAATGAAAAAAATCATTTGAATGACATCTATCATCAACAAAATCATTGGTTATGGTTTATGAGTTTCTTTCAATCAGAAAACTTAGTGTTAGATGATATTGTAACAGTAGACAATCAAAAACTAACTACCTCTATTCAATCGCTAAAACATTTAGAAACTGATAAACAAGTTGCTCCAGTGAATGCTAAAATTGTTTACAAAGATACAAAGTTTTCTATTAATAAAGAAAAAATTGGTTCAACAATTGATAAAGATAAACTAAAAGAAGTAATTATATCTGCATTTTCTCATGGAAAATCAGAAGTTAACGTTTTCAACGAAAATGGTTATGTATTACCAGAAATCACATCCAAAGATAAGAAGCTTAATAATTTATTAGAAGCTTCAAAAAAGCATGCTAATGCTTCTATTACATATCAAACAATATCTGGTGATGTTGTCTTAGATGGTAATACAATTATGAGTTGGCTTTCTATTGACGAAAGTGGTCAATACTATCGTGATGAGAAAACATTTAAAGAAAATGCAACGAAATTTGTTAAAGGGTTAGCTAAAAAGATTAATAACATTGGTACATCTAAAACATTTACAGTAGCTAATGGCCGTCAAGTGACTGTTACTGGTGGGAATTATGGCTTAAAACTAAAACAATCAGAGGAAGTTGAAGGTTTATTAAAAGATATTTCTTCTTCTAAACATGGTATAAGAAAACCTGTAACAAGTGGTGTTCAAGCTTCTTATAGCAATAATGGTTTAGGAGATACATATGCAGAAGTTGACTTAACGAAACAACATATATACTTTGTTAAAAATGGGAAAGTTATTTTAGAATCAGATTGTGTAACAGGAAAACACACTGATCCTGAAAGAAGAACACCTGCAGGAACTTATTACCTTTACTTTAAACAACGTGATCGTGTTTTAAGAGGAACAAGACTTCCTAATGGAGAATGGCCTTATGAAACACCTGTTTCCTATTGGATGGCTTTTAATGTTGGTATAGGATTTCATGACGCTTCATGGCGTCATGGAAAATTTGGGGGTAATATCTATATCAATAATGGTTCTCATGGTTGTGTTAATTTGCCACCCAATGTTGCTAAAAAATTGTATGAAAATATAACAACAAAAACACCTGTTGTTGTTCATTATTAAAGGGTTTGACTAAGCAAACCCTTTTTTCTATTCTATCTCTAATGTATGATCATCTGTTTCTTGAAGATGTGAATTATAAAATTCTTCTATAACTTTTATCATATAATAAGTATCTTTCATTCCAGCAGTCTCATATGAAGAATGCATGGCTAATTGAGCAAGTCCAATATCTACACTATTTAAAGATACTTGTGACATAGCAATATTTCCTAAAGTTCCCCCACCAGCTTCATCTGAACGATTTGCAAAAAATTGAACTGGAACTTCTGCTTTTTGACATAACTCTTTAAAAACAGCAATACTCACTGCATCACTCGTATATCTTTGACCAGCATGTGATTTCACAACAATTCCTTCATTCATATAAACACAGTTTTTAATATCTGTTTTTTCAGGATGATTAGGATGAACTGCATGAGCATTATCAGCACTTAGCATAAAACTTGAAGCTAGGGCACGATAGTAATCTTCTTCGTTCTTATTTAATGACATATTGATTCTCTTTAGAACATCATATAAAAATGTAGATGCTGCTCCCTGTTTAGATTGTGAACCAACTTCTTCATTATCAAAACAAGCCATAACATTAATACTCTTCTCATTATATCCACTCAACAAACCTTTTAATGAAGCAAAGCCACATTGTAAGTCATCTAAATGTTGAGAAGAAACAAATTCATTATTTGCTCCCCAAATAGATGGTGCTGTTCTATTATAAAGATACAAGTCACTTCCATATATATCCTTGACTGCAACATTTAATTCATCAGCAATTAGCTTTTTAAAATCTCCAGATTTTGAATCATCTCCGCCAAATAATGGTAACATATCTACTTGCATATTATATGCATAACCATTATTAACAGCTCGATTCATATGTATAGCAATATTTGGAATCAAAAGTAAATCTCTATCTATCTTTAATAATTTTGTAACAAAACGATTGTCTTGCTTAACAACAACACGCCCCGCTATAGATAGTGGACGATCGAACCATGTTGCACATAACATTCCACCATATCCCTCTGTATTTAATTGTGTGTACTTTCCACGCACTTCAATTTCAGCATTTTCTTTTATTTTAAATGTTGGGCAATCACTATGACTTGCGACAATATTAAATCCATAATGGTCCAATTTTGTTCCTACATGAAAAGCAATAAGACTCGACTGATTTCTTGTCACAAAATATTTACCACCTAATTCAATATTCCAATGACTACCTTCTAATAATTCTTTATATCCATCATTAATTAATTCTTCCTTTATACTTTCAACAGCATGAAAAGCTGTTGGACTCTTTTGTAAAAAATCTAGCATTTCTTGAGAAATTTCTTTATACATCAATATGTCCTCCTTACTTCTTGTCTATTATATCATAATTCTTCTATTCTCTAAAAGTACAAAATATATCATCTTATATTTACAAAAATAAATCCCATGATAAAATAAATAAAACAAGGAGAATAGATTATGTTAATAACTGCTTCACATATTACAAAATATAACAATTTAAAATGTATTGTTGACGATGTTTCTTTTACTATACATGAACAAGATAAAATTGCATTTATAGGAATTAATGGAACTGGTAAATCAACTCTTTTAAAAATACTTGCTGGTTTAACTGATTATCAAGGAGAAATTATCAAAAAGAAAGACATAACAATAAGTTATTTACCTCAAAATCCTCATTTTCAACAGAATTATACTGTTATGCAACAAGTTTATGAGTATATTGATAAAAGTGTTCCTGAATATGAAATAAAAGCTATCTTAAATAAATTTGGTATTACAGATTATCAACAAACCATTCAACAACTCTCAGGTGGACAACAAAAAAGGGTTGCTCTTGCTATTACTTTATTAAAACCTTGTGATTTATTATTATTAGATGAACCAACAAATCATCTTGATAATGAAATGATTGAATATTTAGAAAAATATTTAATCAAATATAACAAAGCTATCTTTATGGTTACACATGATCGTTATTTCTTAGAAAGAATTACTCATAAAATATTTGAATTAGATCGTTGTCAAATTTATACATATGATGCTAACTATTCTCTCTTTTTACAACAAAAAGCACAAAGAGAAGAAGTCGCTTTTGCAACTGAAAGAAAAAGAAAACTCTTTCTCAAAAAAGAGTTAGAATGGGTTCGTGCAGGAGTACAAGCACGTACAACAAAGAGTAAAGATCGTTTACAAAGATTTGAAGAATTAAGCCAACAAGCAAATATACAAAAAATAGACCAAGTAGAAATGGTAAGTCTCTCTTCACGATTAGGAAGAAAAACGATTGAATTAGATAATATTTCTATGTCATTTGAAAAAACTTTATTTTATCCTTTTCAATATCATTTTAAGAAAAATGATAGGATTGGTATATTAGGACAAAATGGTTGTGGAAAATCAACTTTATTAAATATTATTGCTGGAATAACACAACCTACGAGCGGAAAGGTTATTATTGGTGATACGATTAAATTTGGTTATTTTAAACAAGGTTATGAAGATATGAATATGCATCAAAGAGTTATTGATTATATCAAAGAAACAGCTTCTGTTTTAAATACAAGTGATGGTCAATTATCAGCTAAACAAATGTGTGAAAAATTCTTATTTGATTCTGATTTACAATATACAACAATAGAAAGATTATCTGGTGGTGAAAGAAGACGTTTATATTTATTAAAGATACTTATGGAAGCGCCTAATGTTCTTTTATTAGATGAACCAACAAATGATTTAGATATTACAACATTACAAATTTTAGAAGATTATTTAGATACATTTGAGGGTATTGTTATTACTGTTTCACATGATCGTTATTTCTTAGATCGTATTTGTGATGGATTATTTGTTTTTAAAGACCAAACAATTACATATTGTATTGGTGGATATAGTCAATATATAGATACAACTTCTTCTTTGAAAACAAAGAAAACAAATGGTTCAAAACAATATCGAGAACAAAAAACTAAAAAAGTAAAGCTTTCATATAATGAGAAAAAGGAACTAACACAGTTAGAAGAAAGTATCCCTTTATTAGAAGAGAAGATTAAAGATATTGATTTACAATTAAATGATGTAACAGACTTCCTTGATATTCAAGAATTAGTGAAACAAAGAGAAGAACTTGTTAATCAACTTGATGAATCAAGTACAAGATGGCTAGAATTATTAGAAAAAGAAACTTAAAAGGTGGTTAACCCACCTTTTATGCTTTATAACTACTATATATATTTAACTGAACAAATTATCAATCATGGATATAAACTTATAGAATCAAATATATGATAATTTCCATAAGTTAATAGTATCGACACTAAGAATAATAATACTGCTATAAAAGAGGTCAATATATTATCTCTTGCTTTTAATGCAATCGCATGTTTCACAACATTATACAGATAATCACAAATAATTTGAAAAGCAAACTTATCAAACATTCCATCCCTATAGAAAGACAGAATGAAAGATGTGAAAGTTGTTAAATATAATAGATACTCCTAAAGAAGAAAACCCATAAAACTGATGAAACAATAATATATTGACTCCATAAAACTCAAAAGAACAATCCATAACTGAATTGTTCTTATTTTGTTTATATATTTTTATTTCTAAATCTTTTAAATTGAAAAATAAGTAGAATAATTTTTTTATTAAATCATTTAAAATTCTATGATATTTCTCTATTTCTATAGAATATATTAGAACATAAATGATCTTCTTCATTTTTAAATCATGAACATTTTACAAGTATTTTATATAATGTTTTATCTTTCAATAATACCTCTATTCCTTCATCTACAAGATGATCTAATTCAATCTCTTTAGAAATTAACTTTTGAGGAGTTAATTTTCCTTCTGATATTAATCTTAAAATATCATCAAATCTATTATTATATGCTGCTGATGACATTTTTAATGTAAGATCATGCCCCATAAACGTTACTTGATTTTCTATAACTATTGGTTGATGATACATAGCCACAACTTGTATAGTACCATGAATTTTGGCACAATCTATCGCATTATTAAATGTTTGTTGAGTTCCTGCTGCTTCAATAACAACATCTGCACCTCTACCAGTTAATTCCTTTATACGTTCTACACAATTTTCTTTAATTGCATTTATAGTATATGTTGCTCCCATTTCTTTTGCTAATGCTAATCTCTCTTCTACAACATCTACAACAATAGTCATTTTTGCTCCTATCGCATTCGCTGTTTGCATTGCCATAAGACCAATTGTTCCTGCACCAAAGATTACACAACTGTCTTGGAATTTCAATCCACTATCAACAACTGCCCCATATCCAACACCAGTTGGTTCAATTAAAGTTCCAACTTTAAAATCTATATTTGATGGAAGCATATGTACATTTCTTTCATCCATAACAATATATTGTGCAAAAGCACCATCTGCTGCATATCCTAAACAAGTAATTTGTTCACAAACATTATAATGTCCACTGCGACATTCTTCACATTCTCCACAATACATTAATGGTTCTGCTGTAACACGATCTCCTACTTTAAAACGAGTAACATTTTTTCCTACTTCTACAACAATTCCTGTAAACTCATGTCCTTGTGCATATGGTGGTTCTCCTTTTGAAAGATTAGAAGGAACAACCAATGGTGGATACGCATACGCTCCCAAATCACTTCCACAAATACCACAATACTGAATTGCAATTTTGACATCATCATCTTTTTCTATAGATGGTTCTTTTACATCCACAAAATCAATTTCCTTATTTCCTAAAAACTTTGCTATTTTCATATTTCTTCCTCCTATATATATTTTATCTAAATTCATGACATTTTAAAAATATAAATAGAGAATAGCCCAGCTATTCTCTATTTATATAGTGCTTTAATTCTTTAATAAAATATCTTGCTTCTAAAGATAGATTCCTTTCTTTAGAATAAAAAAATCCAATTTGTACTCTAATAGCATTATCATCAACTTCCTTAGAAAGGATATCTCTATCTTCAAATAATTCCTTATCCCAAGGAGTTTGAATCACATAAGCTAAAGAAGTATTCATTAATTCTTTTGCTAAACAAACACTATTTGTTTTACATGAATGGTGAGTAAAAAGCAAAAGATTATTTTCTGTATATTCGTCTAAATTGAAGATAATTTGTGGATAATCTATTAAATCTTTTTGAGTTATCTTATTCAATTTTGAAATAGGATGATCTTTATGATAATAAATTGTAGCCTTAGCCTCTTTTATAATTTCAAAAGTTAAATGATGCTCCAAAAATATATCCTTAAAACGAATAGGATCTAATGTAGACGTCATGATTACCCCAATTTCACTTTGGCTTCTTGATACATCATTAATCACTTGGGATCTATGAGTTTCCCTACATTTTATAAGAATATAAGATTCTTGAAGTTGACATAAAGATTTGAAAACAGGATAAATAGGCTGAGTACTTATTTTAAATTCAAATCTTTGTTCTTTTCTTTGATTATAATAATCAGTTATACTTTTAACTTGATTTAAAATAGAGACAGCTTGATTCAACAAATCCATCCCATCTATTGTTAAAGATACACCTTTATTCGTTCTGTTAAATAAAGAAACACCTAATTCATTTTCTAATTGTTCAATACTTTTGCTTAAATTTGGTTGTGATAAATATAATTGTCTTGCTGCTAATGAAAATGAACGACATGATGCAGCAGTTACAAAACATTCTAATTGATGTAAATTCATAAATTCACTCCTAATATAAGATTATCCTATTTTTATAAATAACTTTTAAAACTAAATTTATTATACTATTCGTTTTTTATATTGTAAAATAAAACTGTTTAGTTATTTTTAGCAATTCTTAACTTTCAGTTTACAATTAGAACATAAAAGGTGGTTCATCCACCTTTTACGCTTTATAACTATTGTCTATAAATTTTAACGAACATATCATCAATAATAAATAACCAACAAAAGAATAGAGTATTTGCATAATTCCTTGATTATCCATTGCATATTGACCATTCATCAATAATGGATATAAACTTATAGAATCAAATATATGATAATTTCCATAAGTTAATAGTATTGGTACTAAGAATAATAATACTGCTATAAAAGAAGCCAATATACTATTTCTTGTTTTTAATGCAATCGCATGTGTCACAACAATTATACAGATAATCGCAAATAATTTGAAAAGCAAACTTATCAAACATCCCATTCCTATAGAAAAAAATGAGGGAAGATGTGAAAGTTGTTCAATAGATATAATAGATGCTCCTAAAGAAGAAAAACCATAAGCTTGATGAAATAATAATATAATTGGACACATTGTAATCATTAAAAATAATAGACATATAACAATGGAAACAATGTATTTATAGTGAATGATTGTTTTGTTTCCTTTCACTGTGATTAAAGTCATTCTTTGTATATTATTTTGATATTCATACGGAAACATTTGAGAACCACAAATAATGATAAAAAGACATAAAATAATTGAAGGAATCATTGTCCATGTACTTTGTAAAAAAGTGACTTGATATGCATATGGAACAACAAACTCACATTGTGGATTATTTTTAACCCTTTCATATTGATCGAAAACTTCTAAAAAAATATCTTCTCCTTCTAATTCTTGATGAATAGGTTCTAACAGTAGTTCTGCTTTTTGAGGTGTTATTTCTTTATTGTCTTTTCTTTGCATAATCATTTCTTCTTGTTTATGCAAAGATTCATAATATTGTTCTTGTTGGTGAATCCATTCTTCTTTTTCAGGTGTTAATTTCCCTTCTAATTTTTTCATATACTCCATATAAATGACTTCATTTTGATCTTTATATATAGTCATATCATGATATTGATAGAATGACAAACCTATACATATCATACACAATACCAAAACTTTTTGAATCCAAAAAGTCTTATAAAACTCTTGTGCTAATAATGAAGATAATACATGACTATGTTTAAAATGAAATGATAATTCAAATGGTGTTATAGACATATTCTTTTTATAATGATAAGTCAAAACACATACTCCTAACATGAAAAGAAATCCTATCATCAAAACAACAAACATTATACTTTGTAAAGAAATTGCATAACCTAAAATATTGATATTACGATAGATTTGAAATAGTGTTTGAATTTGTAAAAATGAAATAATATTCAAATATTTTAATAAGTAGAAGATATGTAATGGAGGTATTAATATATACAGTATAAATTCTATCCCCACAATAACAATAATGGAAAATAAAGCCATTATTTTATGATTCATCATCACAATAAACCACATCATAAATAAACCAACAAAGCTAACAGCTATCCATTTCATTAAGAAAAAGAGAAATAAAAACTGCCAAACATTGATAGCTAAAGGACAATAGGAATAACTAGATAATGATTGAATACTCTTTGATAAGTGCCCTATTCCTATACTCATATTCATATAACACAGTTGTGATAATATCATAATCAGAATCATTATTCCTAGAATCATCATAAAAACAATACTTTTAGAAAGCATTAACTTCCATTGACCATTAGACGTCATTTTCATGATTGAAAATAATTTCTTTTCTTTTTCATCAACAATCATCGAAGATGCTAAAACAAACATACTTATCATAATGAGTAAATTTGTCATAGGAAATGAAAGTACATCATTAATTCCTTTTTCGCTTTCATAAAGTAAGTCAACATTATATAGATTTTGATAATCATGTGCTGTTTTATCTATGTTCTTCTTAGAAAAATCATCACTTTTTTGAAAAACTCCAATTTGTGTTATTGTTTTTGCTTTCTCTTGAATATCTTGAAGATATTCAGGATATTGATGTAAAGTATGAAACTCATTATATATTTTTTCTAAAAAAGCTTCTTCACTTTCTATAGACTGTGTGTAATATGTTTGATGATTTTCTTGATAAAGTTTTCGATATTTTATCTCAATATCAGGATTTTCACTAAGTAATAAATCTATCGTATTTTGATTATCTTCAGAACTTTTTTTGAGTTTTTCGATAGTTTCTATAACTTGAAATGCATGATATTTTTGATATTCATCATAAATATATTGATATCTTTGATTGTTAGGAATTTCATCTAAATTTGATTGTAACTTTGCATAAGCTGATGGTGGAAATGTGGGATTTAACTTCTGATCATATATAAAGACACCTAAGTGAAGTATACAAATCATAACTAAAAAGAAGATAAGGTTCTTTTTTTGTAATACTTTTTGAAACTCATATATAATCTGAAACATGTTCATCTTCCTCAAATAATTTTAAATAGACTTCTTCTAAAGAAGAAACTTGATATTGTTTCACCAATTCTTGTACACTTCCACAACCAACTATTTGTCCTTTTTTTAAAAAAATAACTTTATCAGCAATACTTTCTACATCAGAAACAACATGAGTTGCAATTAAAAGAATATGATCTTTTGATAATTTTGCAAAAACATTTCTTAAAGAAACTCTTTCTTTAGGATCTAATCCTGCTGTTGGTTCATCAAACAATAAAAGCTGTGGTTGTCCAAGCAATGCTTGGGCAACTAACATTCTTTGTTTCATTCCCCCTGAATATGTTTTACACTTTCGTGAAAGATATTTTTCCATATTCACAAGTTTAGCAACTCTAGCTACTTCATCTTTTATTTTTTCTTTAGGTATACCTTTCAATAATGCCATATATGTTAAAAAGCGTAATCCACTCATTTCCTCATATAACCCTTGTTGTTGAGGAGCATATCCTAAAATAGAATAAAATTGATTTTTAAGTTTATAAGTAGGCTGTTGATTCCAATAAACTTCTCCTGATGTCATACTTAACTGATATGTAATAATATTCATAAGTGTAGATTTTCCTGCCCCATTAGGACCAAGTAAAGCATAAATGCCTTTATCTATTTGAAGGTTAACATGATCTAATGCTACAACATCTTTATATTCTTTTGTAACGTTTTTTATCTCTAACATATACACTTCTCCTTATTGAATGACAGACATTTTTTGATAGTTTTTCTTGTTATTAAAGAAGTCATCAATAGAAATCAATCCTTTATATTCTTTTTTTGTTTCATATTGCATTGTTCCAGCCCATGTTTTTTCATAGTCACCTTCTCTATCATATAAAACAAAAACTTTATCAGAAGTCATAGAAATAATATTTACAGGTTCTTTAGGAGCCCTTGTATATTGTTTTAATTCTTTGATTTTAGGTTTATCAATAGATGAAATTAATGTTTTTTGGAATTTATCTCCTTTCCATTGATTTATCAAAAGTTGATGACCATAAACATCCAATGAATATTCATAGCCTTTATCTAAAGAAAGAAATTTACTAATTTTTTGGGTTGCTAAATCAAAACAATAAACAAAGTTTTTATCTGTATAATAGGTCTTATTTTGATAATAATTCACTGGTATAACTTCTTTTGTTTTGATGGTCTCTTTCTTAAGAGTATCTATATTCACAATTTCATATAAAGATTTGCTCTTTTCCATAATACGATCATATCCACTAAAATCCTTTTTATCTAAGTATTTTTGAGGATCTTCTTGACAATAGTAACCTGATAAAATCAATTTTCTTCCTTCTACAGCCGCAATATCTTTATCAGATAAACCATCATATAAATCCATAACTTTTTCCTTTTGACCTGTTTTTAAATTAATTTTAAATAATTCATTTTGTGTTATTACTTGCATATGAGAATTCTTGCTTGTTTCAACATCATCATTTTTACTAATAGAGAGATACATATCATGACCATCTAAAGCAATATTTCCTGCTGTAAATTGATAACCTTCTTCTAATTGACATAGTTCTTTTCTGTTTTGTCCATCTAAATCCATTTGATAAATATGTGGTGTAGATTTCATTGATGATACTAAACCATCGCCAGAAAGCTGCATAACTGCACCTGCTGACTCTATAAAATAAAGATGATCTTTATAAACAAACATCTCGGATATATCACCAAATGGTAAATAAGATGTACATGATTCATCTTTATGTTGACATTCTGGTTTATTACATAAATAAATTTCTTGACCTGTTGAATAATCAGTATAGAGAAGATGAGTTTCTCCATCATTATGACTTAAACGATAATATCCATCATCATTTCCATCTCCTTCATTAGCTAAATACTTCCATTCTTTTAAAACTAAATTTTCCTTTTGAGATGGATTGTCACTTGCTTCTGGCTTATTTTTTCCGTTCTTTTCTTGACAAGCGACTAATAAAATACAACATAATATTAAAATAACCTTTCTCATTTTTCATCACCCATAGTTACTTTATCAAGCACTTGTATCTAAATTGTAAATAGCACTCATATGAGTGCTATTCCACAATAATATGAACTTGTTTTTGAAAAGCAGAATAAAGTATTGATGTTCTTATACTATAAGTTTGTTGCCCATCTATCACTGTATTTTCAAATGACACACGCAATTTTGCTTGATAAGATTCATAACCATTTTGGTTATAATGCCAATCGTCTATATCATCTAACTCTAAATATTGAATCATATTCCATAATAATGTTTTCATTTCATCCTGATTGATTTGTTGAACATCATCTTTTGTTATAGAGATTTTCATAATCTTATGTGTTTGAGCATCCATATGAAAATCAATGATTTTATCATGTTGACTATTCAATCTATAAATTTGTTCTAAAGCATATTGTTCAATTGTTTGTTTCTTATTTTTTATTAATGTTCCAAAAGTTAATTGATAATCTTTTTGTGGATCACTTTCTAAAAGAGAATGCGTTAATATCTTATGGTTAATGAGTTTTTGTATTTCTTGACTATATATATCTTGCATATTCTTTAAACTTTTTTGTTGTTTCTTTGAATATGATTGACTATTTTTAATAATATATCTCTCTTGTTCTACTTCATTATTTAAAACATAATCATACTGATATAAATAAGAAATCAGAGGATGCTTTTTTAAAATATCTTCCATCTTCCCTCCATCTATTGATATAGCCTCATTATAATTTGTATAATCCTGAATCATAAAAGATAATTTAGGTAAACCAAGACATAATCCAATAAGTATACTTCCTAAAACCCTTACTTTGACCTTATTCATTGCTAACCTCCAATTCAAAAGAAATTGTTGTTCCTTTATTAAGCTCTGATTCAATAAGTAATTGTGTTTGGTGCAAATGACAAATACGTTTCACAATTGCTAAACCTAATCCTGCCCCACCTTGTGAACGTGCTCTAGATTTATCTGCCATATAAAAAGCTTCCGTTGCCTTTTTAGCATCCTCTTGGCTCATTCCAATACCTTCATCTATAACAGAAATCCGCAATTTTGAATATTGTAATTCTGCTTTCACTTGTATTGTCTGCCCTTTTTCACTCGCTTTGATTGCATTATCAATTAAATTACGAAGGAGTATAAATAATAAATCCAGATGGGATATGACATGAATATCTATAACATCAAAGATAATAATATACTCATTAGTTTTTCCACGATAATATTCTTTGAGTTGAGAAAAAACATGTTGTAACGAAATAGACTTTAACTCTGCTTGATTATCTCCCATTGAAAGTAATTCCATTAAAGCATAAGAAAGACTTTCCAATCGCTTAGCTTCTGTATAAATATATTGAGCCGCTTTTTGCCTTGTTTCCTCATCACAATCACATGTTCTAAGTAAATCAGCAAATCCTAAAATCGCTGTCATTGGTGTTTTAATTTCATGAGAAAAACTACCCATAAATTCTTCTTTTTGAATAACACTTTCCTTTAATTGTTGAATTGTTAATTCATTCATTTCAGCCATCTTATCAAAACTTTGTGAAAGTTCCCCTATTTCGTCTTTACTCTGTATATGTGTACGTACATCATACTCACCCTCAGCGATACGTTGACTCATTTTATTTAATTTATAGATAGACTTTGTCATATATTGAGCAACAAATCTTAAAATAAAGAATGCTAATACAAACATAAATAAACTTGTTATGAAAAAGCTTTGAAGTTGTCTATCTCTTTCTTCATAACAATAACTAATATCATAACATGCTGTTAAATAATATTGTTTTTCACCCAAATGAATATCTGTTGTTATAAACATAAGGTTTTTATGATGATATTTTTGAAGATAATACTTTTGATTATTTTTTACTGATATAAATGAATGATATTCATTATTCATATTTGAAAATAAAATATCATTATTTTGACTCAAAGCATAAGATGTTTGTTTTTGAGATAAATAATGCAATTGTTCAAGATAATATGTAGCTTGATTAATTACTTTTTCTTGATAATCATCATCTAAAGAAGTTGAATATATACTTTGTAAAAGATGATTTTGTAAATTATATATTTCTAATTCATAAGATAATATATTTTGTTGAATTGTATTCTCTAAAAGATGATGATGATTTTGAGAAAGTATAAATGTTTCCCCTAAAGAAAAAAACAATAACCAATGTCAAAAGACATGCCCATATAATTTTTTCTGCAAACTTCATACATGCTCCTCCAACATGTACCCTACTTTAAAAATAGTCTTAATTTCATGATGCCAGTTTAACTTTTTTCTCAATCTTTGAATATGCAAATCCAAAGTTCGACTCTCATCCCATTCTTCTTCCCAAACTTTTTCATACAAAACTTCACGATAAAGAGCAGTATTCCTATTTTGAACAAGATACAACAAAAGATCATATTCCTTATTCGTTAAAGAAATAATTTGATTATTTTGTTTAACTTGTCTTGTCTGTGTATCAATTTCAATATCTAATACATGAATAACTTTCATTCCTTTATGATATCTTCTTAATACACTTTCAACCCTTGCTATTAACTCATCAATAGAAAATGGCTTTACAAGATAATCATCAGCACCCATATGCAATCCCTTCACACGATCCTTAATACTTCCTTTTGCTGTCACAAAAATAACAGGTATCCCTAATGGCTCTATATATTCTAATAACTCATAACCATTAATATGTGGTAACATAATATCTAATAAAACCAAATCATAATCATTTTCTGCTAACAAGTCAGCGCCTTCTTTTCCATTATTCGCACACTCACACTGATATCCAACCCTTTGCAAATTTATTTTTATTAAATCTAAAATAGCTTTTTCATCTTCTACAATCAATATCTTTATCATACTTATCACCATTATTGATTATAATAAAAAGTTGTATCAAAATTGTATCATCATCCAAAAGAAATATTTATTTATTATGTAGATATTCCTTTATTCTTTCTTCATTTAAATTCTCCCCAATAACAATAATAATTTCTTGTCCTACTTTTATAGGTTGAATACAAATATGATTATGTGTTGCATTCATTTCAATCCATTCACCTTGAGAAACTTGTATAAATCCTTTTATACGAAAAACTTGTCCACAAGATGAATCATTCATTATATAATTGATTATTTTCTTTAAATTATCTTTATTGATATGATTATTCATGAAATATAGTGTTTGAAAAGAATAATCATGAAAATGTTTTATATAGCTTTCATTTCTATATCCACAAGATGAAATCATTTCAAAGTCTTTTTCTGTGAAATCTTCCCAATTTTTAGAAATAACTTCATCCTTAATTTGACGTTGACATTGAATTGTTTGTAATGATTGATTGATATTACTAATTGTTTTTTGTATATCTTCATAAGAAGCATCTTGGCTTTTACTGAAAATGATACATCCAGCATGAGCTACTTGAGAGGCTAATAAATAACTTGATTCTTGAGAAAAATAATCTTCTCTCTTTGCATTCACAATAGTCATTACATTTCCAATCTCATACCATTGGTTTAATGGTTCTTCATACAAAACATCAAAAAATTCATCAACATCATAAATCCCTGAAGGTTCTATTAAAATACGATCATAACCTAACATTCCCATAGATATGAGTTTTGTTTTAAATCTTCTTCTATGTGTCTCTTGATCACATCCACCAGATATCATTTCTAAATCACATTTTTCTCCCATCATATCTTGTAGTAACATCATATCTACATTAACTGCTCCATAATCATTTTCAATAATCCCTATTTTATATCCTTCTCTTAATAAATAATGAGCATATTTTTTAATAAATGTTGTTTTACCAGAACCTAAAAATCCTGTTATTAGATCTATTTTTATCATACTCTCCCTACTTTCATTTTCTATTTTCAATACTTATTATAGTATACTTTTCTACTTTCAGCATAAAAAATAACTTCAATAATCAAGTTATTGAAGTTATAATTTTATCTATTCATCTTTTTTTCCAGGTCCAGCTTTGATAACAGCTTCTGGGAAATTCGTATATTGTTTAAAGTTTTCTTGGAACATTTTGACTAATCTTTCTGCAGTTTTATCATATTCCTCTTTATTTAACCAAGTTGTCTTTGGATTCAACAATTCTTGTGGAACACCTGGACAGAACTTAGGCATATTTAAATTAAAGAATGGATCAGTTTCATAAGCAACATAATCTAATTCCCCATTAATTGCTGCATTAATCATAGCACGAGTATACTTTAATGGAATACGTTTACCAACTCCATAAGAGCCTCCTACCCATCCAGTATTAATTAAGAAAACATTAGCTCCTGCTTTTTCAACTCTTCTTTGGAATTGTTGAGAATAAAGCAATGGATCTAAAGGTAAGAATGGTTCTCCAAAGCAAGTTGAGAATGTTGCTTGTGGCTCTGTGATACCATCTTCTGTACCTGCTAATTTACTTGTATATCCTGATACGAAATGATATGCTGCTGAGTTTTTATCCAACTTAGAAATTGGTGGTAAAACTCCAAAAGCATCTGCTGCTAAGAAGAAGATTGTTTTAGGAATTGGTCCAACTCCTTTAGGTTCTATATTAGCTATAAAATTAAGTGGATATCCAACTCTTGTATTTTCTGTGATAGAATCATCATTAAAGTCAATAACTCTACTATCTTCAAATAATTTAACATTTTCAGCAACTGCACCATATCTAACAGCATCCCATATTTCAGGTTCATTTTCTTTAGAAAGTCCAATACATTTTGCATAACATCCACCTTCAAAGTTAAAGATTGATGTTCTTGACCAACCATGTTCATCATCACCAATTAATTTACGATTTGGATCTGCAGATAATGTTGTTTTTCCAGTTCCAGATAATCCAAAAAATAATGCTGTATTTCCATCATTTCCAATATTTGCTGAACAATGCATTGTAAAGACATTCTTTTGTGGTAACATGAAATTCATAACACAGAATACACTCTTCTTAATTTCTCCAGAGTAACCTGTACCAGCAATTAAAACCAAATGTCTTTCATAATCAATAATAACAGCAGCTTCGCTATTTAAACCAATACTTGGATCCATTTTACAATCAGGTGCTACTAAAATTAAGAAGTCTTCTTGAAAATGTTGTAATTCACGTGGTGTTGGTTTAATTAACAAATTAGAAATAAATAAGTTTTGACTTGCTTTTTCATTAATAACTCTAAATGCATAAGAGTATTTTGGATTTGCTCCTGCATATCCATCAAAAATATAAAGATCTTTATCTTTAAAATGATCAACTATTTTTTTATAAACAATATCACAAACTTCAGATGATATTGGTTTATTAACCTTCCCCCATGCAATAAGGTCATGTATAGCAGGTGTATCTACAATATATTTGTCATTAGGAGATCTCCCTGTTCTTTCTCCTGTTTCAATACATAAACATCCTGCTCTACTTAATCTTCCTTCACCTTTTAATAAAGCTTTTTCCACCAAAGATCCAGGTGGAATATTTCTAAATATAGAACCACTTGTTGTAATTCCATACTCTTCTAATCCATAAGTATCCATATTATACTCCTCCTTTTTATCGTTTATATTTCCCCTAATTATAATAATATCATGAAAGGGCATTCATAATCTAGTTATTTTTCATTTTTTATAATTAAAAACACTCTTCTAACGAAAAGTGTTTCTATTTTTTATTTCTCTTCTTGATTATTTTCTACAATATTAATTTTAACAATAGATTCCTCAAGTTGAATATCCTTCACTGCATCTTGTGCAGTTGCAAATAATGGAATATCTACTAAAAATGTATCATCATCTTCTACATCTAATGTTGTTTTTAAAGCCATTTTCTTTCCTCCTATGATAAAAGTTTATTTAATAATGTCACTGACGCCATTGCATCCTCACAATAATAGTCAGCTCCTATTTCATCAGCAATATCTTGTGTTAAAACTGCTCCACCAACCCAAATAGGACATTGACAATTGATTTCATGCAAAGCTTCAATTGTTCTTTTCATATTGACTACAGTTGTTGTCATTAAAGCACTTAATCCAATCATTAATGGTTGATACTTATGATAAGCTTCTATAACTTTTTCAACTTTCACATCTTTTCCTAAATCTATAACTTGATATCCATAACTTTCTAAAACAACTTTCACAATATTTTTACCAATATCATGAATATCCCCTTCAACTGTACACATTAAAATAGGTCCTTTGACTTGACTATCTACACTAAATGTTGATTTCACAACTTCAAAAGCTAATTTGGTTGTTTCTGCTGATTGAATTAATTGTGGTAAAAAGATTCTGTTGGTTTCATAATCTTTTCCGACTTTATTTAATGCAGGTATAATCATGTTATTGATAACATCCATTGCATCTAAAGTTTTCAATACTTCCTTGGTTTTATCTTTCACTTCATCTTTTAAACCGTGAATAATCATATCTTCTAATGAAAAAGAAGTTGTTGTAGTTTTTATTGTTTCTATTTGGGATTGTTTAGAAATATAATGTGTACTTTCTTGATCAAAGTTATATAAAACATTGTAAGCATCAATTGTACTCATCAATTGTTCATCTAATGGATTGATGATTGGTAAATCTAATCCAGATTGCATTGCTAATGCTAAAAATGTTCTATTTAATAATGGTCGATTAGGTAAACCAAATGATACATTGGAAACACCTAATACTGTATGTACACCTAGTTCTTTTTTCACTAAAGTTAATGCTTTTAAAGTTTCTTTCACTTCTTTTTGTTGTGCAGAAGCTGTTAATGTTAAACAATCAATAATAATATCTTTTTTATCAATACCATATTCTTTTGCTTTATTAATAATCTTTTGAGCAATTTTCAATCTTTCTTCTGCTAATAATGGAATACCATCTTCTAATGTTAACCCAATAACAACACCACCATATTTTTTGACAATAGGAAAGATAGCATCCATGACTTCATCTTTTCCATTTACAGAGTTAATTAAAGGTTTCCCATTATAATAACGGCATGCTTTTTCTATAGCCTCTGGTGAAGAGGAATCAATTTGTAATGGTAAGTTAATAACTTCTTGAAGTAATTGAATGACTTTTTTCATAGTAGCAGGTTCATCTATTCCAGGTAAACCAACATTAACATCTAAGATATCAGCTCCTGCTTGTTGTTGTTTAATACCTTCCACAACGCATTCATCATAGCGTTCTTCTTTTAGTGCTGCCTTTAATTTTTTCTTTCCTGTAGGATTTAAGCGTTCTCCACATACAACAACCTGTCCTTGAAAAGTAACTGTTTGATTTTGACTTGAAACACGTGTATAAGTTTTCATCTTCCTAGAAGTAACATATTTGGGTGCAACCTGTCGTAATTCACGAATAAAGTCAGGTGTTGTTCCACAACATCCTCCTACAATACTTACTCCTCTTTGCATATAATCAATCATAGATTGTGCATATTCTTCACTTGTTACCTCATAACATGTATGACCTTCGTGTAAACATGGTAATCCTGCATTTGGTTGAATAAGAATAGGTGTTGATGATACTTCTAATATTTCATCAATGATAGGTTTTAATTCATTTGGTCCTAAAGAACAGTTCACGCCTAATGCATCGACACCCAATCCTTCTACAACATTTACAAAAGCGAGAGGATCTGTACCAGTTAATGTTCTTTTATTTTGTTCAAATGTCATTGTCACAAAAACAGGTAAATCACTATTTTCTTTAACTGCTAAGATTCCAGCTTTCACTTCATATAAGTCTGTCATTGTTTCCAATAAAACTGCATCAACCTCATCCTTTACAAGCAACACTTGCGAAGCAATGATTTCATAAGCCTCATCAAAAGTTAAAGTCCCTAATGGTTCTAATAACTGACCAATAGGTCCAATATCTAAAACAATATAAACGTCTTTATTCACAGCATTTCTTGCCTCTTGAGCATTATTAACAGCTGCCTTAAGCATATCACAATAACAATATCCACTATCTTTCATCTTTAAGGGATTACAACCAAAAGTATTGGTTGTAATAAAATTGGCTCCAGCTTGTAAATAACGTGAGTGTATATCAACAATAATATCTGGATGTTCTATATTATAAACTTCAGGGATATCTCCTGCTTTTAGACCAGCTTCTTGAAGTTGTGTTCCCATAGCCCCATCAAAGATCAACAAATCTTTTCCTAATCTTTCACGTAACATCTTACCCCTCCTTTTCTTAATTCACATTGTTCTTTTCTTATACATGATAAACATGTTTTTTGATATTCTTTTCCTAATCCAATAATTCCTAACATTGATTTCATTGGAATAAATAATCCACCATCATTTATTGAAACACCTATTTTTTTATCTATTTGTAAAACCTGTGATAATGGTATATTTAATGCTAGTGGTAAATCTCCATATCCAGGTGCAAAACGAAATGTATGCAATCCTAAATTTAAAGTTTTTTCATAATCATCACAACATTTTTCTAAATAATAACTACTTACAGCATCAAAAACAACTGCTTTAGCCATATCAATATGTTGATAGTATTTAATCTTTCTATCTATTTGTATTCCTAATGTACATGCTATAATAAGACATTTTGAACATTCTTGAAAATAGAAATCTAAGTCTTGAGAATGAAATAATAAATCTAGTTCAGGAATACATAGTGGGTGATGATTTAAATCAAATTCTTTTGTTACTGCTTTAAAATGTGATAATTCTCTAACTTCCTCTATACATTCATCTATTAATTCATTTGTTTGAGTATCTACATGACCTTGGTATCTTAAATACTGTAATATTTTTTTCTTATTCATGATTTAGCTCTTTTAATACTGTTGGAATATTATAAAATACAGCTTGAGCAATTTCTGGTTTATTCATCGTATATATATGAATACCATCTACACCATTTGTAATTAAATCAATAATTTGATGTGTTGCATAATTAATTCCAATTTCTTTCATTGCTTCAGGATAATGATAATAAGACTCTATCATTGTAGATAATTGATAAGGTATAGAACAACCACACATTTTCGCTGTATGTAATAAAGATTTTGAATTAGTTATAGGCATAATACCTGCAATAATTGGAACTTGAATTCCTCTCTTTCTTGCTTCTTTGACTAATCTATAATAATAATTATTATCAAAGAATATTTGTGTGATTAAGTATTCTGCTCCTGCATCAACTTTTTCTTGTAATGCTTTTAAATCATTTTCAAAGCAATCTGCTTCTTGATGAACCTCAGGATAACAAGCACCAGATAAACAAAAATCATTAGGAAATTCTTGTTTAATAAATTCATCTAATTCTTTAGCATAATGAAATTCAAGATGTTCTTTATCAAAATGATCATCCTGTGGATAATCACCACGTAATGCTAAAATATTTTCCACATTGTTTTCTTTTAACTTTTGACATATATTCACTATTTCTTCTTTTGTAGAAGATATACATGTTAAATGGGCAACTGCTTCAATATGATAATCATTTTTTATTTTAGATGCTATTTCTACTGTCTTTCCTTTTGTAGAACCGCCAGCTCCATAAGTAACACTTATAAAATCGGGATTAAGTTTTGCTAATTCATCTATAGTGTGATAAATTGAAGAAATATCTCCTTGTTTATTTTTAGGAGGAAATACTTCAAAAGAAATTGTTGCTTTATTTTTTAATATTTCTGATATTTTCATAGTATATAACCTTTCTATGTTTAGATTTTTTTATATTTTAAAACATAGAAAAAGAATAGTCAAATAATCAACCATTCTTTTCAAATGAAATTATATTTTAATAATAGTGTCCGCTATTTCTTTCAACTTATCATCATGTGTAACGATAACAATAGTCTTCCCTTTTTCTTTTAACATCATTAATAATGACATAACCATATCTCTACTCTCTTTATCAAGTGATCCTGTTGGTTCATCTGCTAAAATGATTTCACTATCATGCAATATAACTCTTGCTATAGCAATTCTTTGCTTTTGACCACCTGAACATTCACAAACTTTTTTATTCTCATATTTTTCTAACCCAACCATTTTTAAAGTATTTAATATTTTATTTCTATTTTTCTTTCTATCTTTTATTGTTGGATAAACAATCTCTAAATTATAAAGAACACTTTTATCTTCTAATAAAGCAAAGTTTTGAAACAAAAAACCTATCTTTTCCTTGTGAATTTTTCGTATATCTCTTTTTACAATTTCTTGATTACTAAGTAATACTTTTCCTTTATCCACAGGTTCAACCAATCCCATAATATTTAACAAAGTTGTTTTCCCTTGACCAGATTTCCCCATAATAACAACAATTTCATTTTCATTAATACTTAAAGAATAATCATTAAAAATAACTTGATTACCATAAGATTTAAATATATGCTCTAATTGAATAATACTCATATTTATACCTCCTCCAATAACTTTATTTTAGATTTTAATCGATATGTTTTTAAGAAAATATATAAACAATCAATAAGTATAAATATAAAGAAATAAATAAACAGTTCATTAATCATTTCTAATTTTATTGATATAAGTAATGGTATAATTAGTGTTAAAAAATCAAAAACATATATTTCTTTAAATATTTGCATATAAGAATACCCATGAATCATTTTTATTGAAATCTCTTTTTCCTTATCTTTAATATACATACTCATCAACAGTTCTAATAAGAAATAATACACAAAACAATAAATACTCATAAATAGAATATTATCTAAAACCTTTGGATAAATCTGCTCAGTTAAAAAATTCTTAATATATTTGCTATTTTCCTGAATTTCAATATCACTTTCATCCATTATAGACGATAACAATAACTTATATTCATGAATACTCTTATGATTAGGTAAATAAAAATCTTGGCTAGAAAATTGATATTCATCATTAACAACTAAAATAATTGGATTTTTTATAGGAAATTCTATGACCAATGACGGATCATAAAAAGTATAACTTTCACTTATATAAGATATATCTACATCTAAATCTTGATTATATGTTGCTATATCTATATTATTATATTTTTTTGGAATTAAAAGTGTTGGCTTTTTCACATCTATATGAATATCATATAAGTGTAAGAATTCTTGATTAACAATGATGTAAGGTATATAACCTTTTGTATCCTTATTCAATAATATATCTAAAAAATCACATGCAATTGCTCCATTATGACATAAAATTTTAGAATATCTTTTATCATCCTTAATATTTTTAATATCATAGACACTATTTATAATCTCTCTTTGATGATAGTAACTAGACAAAAGTTGATAATATGGATAATTAGGTATCGTACTACTTATAATAAATATCACAAATAAAATCATAAATATTGCCTTATTAATAAGTTGACTAAATACTATAGAATTAAATGTCTTCCCATGACTTAAATATGTATACTTTCTAGTTTTATATATAAATAATATAAACATAAAAATTGATACTATAAAAATAGAAATAAAAATAGCAGTGAATTTCAATAAATCAAAGAAAAATGATATTGTATAACTATTGATACGTGAAACAAAAATACTAAAATAAAAAATGAAAGAAGTGACTAAAACTAAAACACACAACATTGTTTCCTTCAAATAATAATTTTTAAATATTTCCATCTGGTTATAACCTAGCAAATTAACAATTGTCATTTCTCTATATTGATTATAAAACATATAAAACATGTAAATAATAAATGACGTACCTAAAAAAATAAAAATAACAATATTATTATTTAATGATTCTTTTTCAATATGATGTTCTGATAAACTATCAAAAGATGCATATTGAGTTTCATCTAGATAACCTTGTATTATCTTTTTAAGATTAACTATATCATTTTCATTGTTTATATAAATATAATAATTAATATTATCATTAACAGCATGATAGTCCTCAATAAAATTTGCCATGCATCTCTCTTCGTAAACAACTTTATTTCTCTTTAAATAATTATGATCAAACAACACATAATAACCATCTGCATTTGATAAAATATCTGTTGAAATATAACTATGGCTTTTCACCTGAGAAAAATCGACATTTTTACCATTATACTCATATTGACTTTTTATAAAATTAAAATATATATTTGTAGGATCATATAAATAATTAGAAATAATTTCATAACCATTATCAAGATATTGGTTATATCCTGTTTTGACAACAATTTTATTGTCAACTGCATATTCTAATAATTGATTATGTAATTCTGATAATGTATCTCTAGATGTGTTAAATATTGAAAATTCATACACTCTTTTATTTGTTATTTTTTCCAATACACTCTCTATTTCAAGATAATTTATATCTTCTTGAGATCGCTCTTGAAATAAAACACTAAAAAAGAAAGAGCTTATCAAGAAAATAACTAAAAATAACTTTCTTTTCATAAACTCTTCTCCCCCTTTATCCATAGTATGCTTCAAATGAATGTTTATGCCCTGTATGATCAAATGATGCTTTTACTTTTCTCTTTGTAGCAGTTGTTGAAACAGTATTTGCTTCATTACCATAAGAACACCTAGCAATTCCTTCTGCCAATTTATCATTTGCTGATAATACTGTTACCCCTGTAACAATAGCATCTTCAGTTGATACAACAACTCCTCTTGCTGCTGCTCTCCCATCACAAGAGAAAAATGTCCACGCATTTACATTTGGAATAGTTAAAGTTAAAACTGAACCAAGTATCACAAATGTTAAAAAAATTTTTTTCATAAATTTATCCTCCTTTATGTTTAATATAAAGGAATTAGACTAATTTAGAAATCTATACTGTATAAAATACATCATAATTGCATAAAATACATACTCTAAATTGCATTTAATCATATATTAAAAATAATTTCCTAAATATATCTAAATATTATTTTATCATATATATTCTTAAAGTTGTCTATATTTAGTAAAAATAAAATAGATTCATTAATAACAATTCTTCTATATTTCTTCACTTATCATAAAATATAAAAGATTATAATCATTCTCTTGTATTTTTATTCTCAAATGCATCTTTCTTTAAAATTCCTTTTAAAGGAAGTAAAGAAATAATAAGTATCATCATGACAACAATAAAACTTACTCCTATAATAATCAATGATGTATTTACATGAAATATATATTCCATTTCCATTAAAGCATTATATTTATAATATATATCTAAACCATAATAAATACTTCCAAATATAAAACCAATCATAATTGTTATCAATGATTTAAAGAAATAAATTGATCCTATTTCTTTATGAGTCAAACCTAGTAATTGATAACATCCTATATCTTCTTTTTGTTTATATAACTCAAATATAAATTGATAAATATAAATAATTGCTAGAGCACCAATAAGTAATAAAGATTGAATATCTGTTTGAGATACAGAAACTTCTTCTTGATTATAATCAGACAAACTGACTTCATACTTTTGATTAATTCGAGAAAAATCTTGAGAATATGTTATGAGAGCTTGTGTTCTTTCATGCACATTATCAAAAGAAAGTTCTATTCTTGTATATCCTGTTTCTGGATTATTTTTTAAATAGTTATTGTAATCTTTTTGATTTAGGAATACAGAAATATCTTCTTTATCTACAACTTGAACAACTTCATATTCATGTCCCATTATTGTAATATTCTTTATATCTTCATTAATTCCTTTACTATTAATATATGTATATGTTAATATGATTTGCCCTGATTGGATATCTTCTAAATGATATTGTTTTTGTAAGTTGGAATCCACACAATATAATGATGGTATATCATAAAAAGATTCATCTAAGCCATCTGCTAATCTTGTTGAATATTTATCCATTAAAGTTTCTGATGAAATATAGTTATATGAAACCATTGATTGAACATATGGGTTTAAATTTTTAAAATCATTTTCTATCTCCAAATATGATATTTTCTTATGTAAATCATATTCTATTGTTTGTGTATCTAAACTTATATCATTTTGATTAAATAGTGTATATTCTACAACATTCATTGTAGTAACTGTGATAATCGTAATTATTAATACTTTTATAATCATTTTCTTTTTAAATGAAATCAATTGACGCCATGATAAATATAGCGGTCTCATATTATGCAATTTTTTATAACGATAATAGAAGTATTGAAATTCCTGTCCTTCAAAATTTCCAGTCAACGCCTTTCTTGTAGCAGCTTTAGCAGGCATCAAATAACTTACAATAGCAATAAATAAAATAATTGTACAATTCCATATAACATCTAAAGGAGAAAGTAATAATGTAACAGGTAATGTTATAAGTGATGGTAATACTATAGATAAAATGTAAACTATCGATATAGATATAACTATGGGCATAAACGATAATAATAAGCTTTGTAAGAAAACAACATAATATATTTGTCGTTGTGTTGCTCCTATACTTCTTAATAATGTATAATCTTTTTGTTTCTTTTCAAATGATGTTAATGTTATACCATAAATAATAGCTAATGAAACCAATACAATTAACATTTGAATAACTGTTAATGTAAAAGCTATATCAAATGCACCAACAAAATCACTAGAAGTATAATTTGGATCTAGCATTAATTCTTCGTTATTGTCAATTGTCTCATTTGCTTTTGTTTTCAAATAAAGTTCATAATTATTGGATTGACACATCTCTTGAGAAACAATAATACCATGCTCATTTTCTTCAATAATACCAACAACTTTAAATTCTCCTACTTTCATATTATTTTGCCCTTCAGGAGTATAAAGCAATTTTATATATTGATTGATTTGATGAGAATATCCCCATCTATCTAATACACTTTTTTCTACAACTATTTCATTTTTTTGTTTAGGCATTCTTCCTTCTAATAATTGTAAAGAAAGAATTGAATAGTCTCCTTCCAATGCACTCATATTTTCATGTTGATAAGTACTTCCACAATTATAAGTTATACAATGTGGAATATCTTTTAACTTTCTTTTTTCTCCATTGATGAAAAAGTCACTTTTTTTAAAAGTACCTAAAGAAATATACTCAATATCGACTGTGTTATATACATAAGTATAATTTCCATTTTGTTTTTGATACTCAACATAACGTTCGTTTGTTATGAGAGGAGTCAATAAAGAAACTAACATAACAGTCATTGAAACAATAAAAATCGTTATCATCATAATGATAGAATCTTTTTGATGTGTTTTTAAATCATTAATTGCAAATTTATTTAATATATTATTTCTCATAAGTATCACCCACAATCTTACCATCTTCAATTGTGAGAATACGATCAGCTTGAGATGCAATCATATCATCATGTGTAACTAATATTAATGTTTGCTTATATTTTCGTTGAGATAATTTCAATAATGAAACAACTTCCCTAGAACTTTTTGCATCTAAATTACCTGTTGGTTCATCAGCTAAAATAAGTGCTGGTTTCATTGCTAATGCTCTTGCAATTGCAACTCTTTGTTGTTGCCCTCCACTTAATTCTCTTACAAAAGCTGTTTTCTTTTCTTTTAAATCAAGCAATTCTAATAACTCATTTATATAGTCTTCGTCTTCTTTGATATGATCTAAATGCATTGGCAAAACTATATTTTCTATAACATTTAAACTAGAAATCAAATTATAGAATTGAAAAACAAACCCCATTCTTCTTCTGCGATATCTTGATAACTGATCATCACTCATTTCATACAACGAATGTCCTTCTAATAAAACAGTACCTTTACTTGGTCTAGTTAAACCTCCCATGACATGTAATAATGATGATTTCCCACTTCCACTTTTACCAACAATAGCGACAAAACTTCCTTCTTCAATTGATAATGTTACATCAGATACAGCTTCAATCTTATTTTCATCATATCCATAACTCTTTTTCACATTTTTTAATTCTAATATATTCATGTTATCCCTCCTCACTTCTACTATAGCCTTTTTTTCTTACTACTTAGTGACTATAAATTTACTTTTTGTTTTTTTATGAGGAAGCGTAATTTTGAATAATGCTCCATTATGGTTAATCACATCAATATTCCCATGATGATCATCAATAATTCCTTTACTCATTGATAATCCAATCCCTATTCCTTTTCCTTTCTTTGATTTTCCTTGATAAAATCTTTCAAAAACATGAGGAATGTCTTCTAAATGAAATCCATCTCCATGATCTTGGATATAAATATCAATATATGAAGAGTGATTTTCACATGTAATATCAATGATTGAATGATCTTTTTGTTCTATACAATTTTTAAGAATATTTTCAATTGCTTCACTCATCCATTTTTCATCACAATAAATAAGATGATGAACATCATGTAATTGAAAATGAACATGATGTTTTTGTTTGAGTGGTTCTAATAAATAATCAATTTGTTCTATAATATTATCAAAATAATATTCATCTTTATGATATTCAATACTATGAGATTCTATTTGAGCTAAATGTAACAAAGACTCAATTAAATCTTTGATTTGTTCTGTTTGACTATATATATGTAATAATATTTCTTTTTCTTGTGAATCATCTATCATTTCTAATAACATTTCTTCTCTTAAAATCATAGATGTTAATGGTGTTTTTATTTGATGTGAAATATCTTCTATATAATCTTTTAAATGAATTTGTTCTTGTTTTAATCTTTCTATCATTGCTTTCATTCGTGTATCTAGAATAGACAAATGAGAATATAAGACTGCTATAGGACTTTCTCCATCAATAATGATAGAAGAATGTTCTTTTTGTTCTAAAATATCTGAAGTTGTTTGAATTAAAATTGAAAAATATTTTTTTAAACGAAAGATAAAAATAAAATAACTCATGATACCTATTCCTATAAAGATAAAAGTCATTATAAAACAATAAATATTTTGAAAATAAAGTGTTATTATCGATAAAATAAAAGCTACTGCAAAAGAAACATATGAAAAGATTGGATATAGTGTTTGACTTTTTACAAATCTTGTCTCCATCTATATCCAATCCCCCTTACTGTCTCTATATAACTTTTTCCTTGATATGTTCCTAGTTTTTCTCTTAATCTTTTCATATGAACAGATATTGTATTATCCTCAATAAAATTTCCAGTTTTTTCTTCTACAAGTTCAATTAATCTTTCTCTTGTCATAACAACACCTTGATATTTAATTAAATGAAATAAAATCACATAACCAATAGCAGTTAATTCTAAAATATTATTATCCTTTTTAACTATATATTGATTCATATCAATATATAAATTTCCTGTTTTAATCACACCTATTTCTTTCTTCATTCTTCTTGATACACATTCAATACGTGCTAATAATTCTTTCATGTGAAAAGGTTTCTTAATATAGTCATCTCCACCACATCTTAATGCTTCTACAATTGAATCTTCATCTAATCTTGCTGTTAAAAATATGATAGGAACTTGCGAAAATTGACGGATTTGTTGACATAAAGATATTCCATTACCATCTGGTAATTGTATATCCATAATAATCAGTTCTATATCCTCATTAAGAACATCTAATGCTTCTTTAATATTAAAAACTTGCTTCATGTGATATCCTTTTATACCTAAGTATTGTTTTAATACATCTTGTATTTCTTGATCATCTTCAACAACTAATATCATTTTCAATCCTCCTATATAAAATATATTATAACACAATCAAAAAAGAAGATGAAAACATCTTCCTTATATATTTATTTTAAAGGCTATATGCCCATAAGTTTTTTATTTGATTTCTTATTTGTTCAAAAGTATATCCTTGTTGGCTTTTCTCTACGCTGTTAGGATCATTCACATAAAAGTATCCATCTTTATAATCACGTAATACTATGTAATGACCACCTGTTGTAAAAATGCCCTTAGACATACTACAAATAATTGGATGTTGCATTTGTAAATGTTGAATAATTTGATCTTCATCCAATGGTAATTCTTGCACATTTAAGCCTAAATCCTGTGCACCTTCATTCATAAGCTCCCATGACGTTCCTTGGGTTGTATAATATCCTCTACGATAAGCATATTGTGCAACATAATAAGGATGATATTGTGAATTTTGTTTTAAGTAACTTGAAACCATTGATAAGCATGTTGGTCCACAGCCATTAATAGCCATCATATTATTTCCATATGTTTTATATCCCCATCTCTCATCCCATTGTAATAATAATGGCATTTGTTGACTTTTTAATTCTTGAGATAATAACATTGATGTTTTTTGATTATGTTTTTGAGGATAATTATATACAAAAGAAATTGTTTCTCTATTATTTAAAGCAAGTTTAATGAGTGACGATGGATATTCATCTTGATGTTCATATATATAATTCCAAGCACGACTTGTATCATATGAAGCATTCACATCTACATTTTCTTTTAATATAAAATGATCAATTGCTAAAATGAGAAATGGTATAATAATAACACCTATAAAAACAATAACTTTTCTTTTCATTTCTCTTACCTCCATACTTATAGTATAAAAGAAAGAAAAAATGATTTTTTTAAGAAATACTTAAGATTTTCTTAAAATGCATCTTTATGAGGTAAAATAACTTCAAATATTGTTACATGATTTTGACTTGATACTTTTATAAAACCTTGATGTTGCTTTGTGATTGTTTGAGCAATAGACAACCCTAATCCTGATCCTCCAGTTTGAGATGAACGAGATTCATCTAAACGGTAAAATTGTTCAAAGATTAAATCTAATTTATCTTGAGGAATAGTTGGACCATAATTCTTGAATAGAATATATGTATAGATGTGATCTTCTTTAGTTTCTATTGTTATAGAAGAATCTTCATCACCATAATACATTGCGTTTTTGATAATATTATTGAAAACTCTTGCTATTTTTTGAGCATCTACATATATCATAATATTTTGATCAACTTGTATTTGTAATTGCTGATGATGTTGAGTTAATAATGGATAAAATTCTTCTTTCATTTGTTCCAATAGATAATATAAATTCACTTCTTCTTTATGAAGGGTTTGATATGCTTGATTTAACTTTGCTATATCAAAAAATTCATTAATTAATTTTTCTAAGCGATATGCTTTATCAAGTGTCATCTCTGTATACTTTTTTCTTAAATCTTCTGATAAATCTGTTTCATTCAATAAGCAAAGATATCCTATAACTGATGCTAATGGCGTTTTAATATCATGAGCAAGATAAGCAATCATATCAACTTTATGTTGTTCTTCTCGAATAGCTTTCTTTTCATTTTCTATACTTTCTTTTTTTAAAGCATTTAAATCTTGTTCCAATTCTTTTAATGAATCTTCTAAAACAATCTCTTTATCATCTTTTGAAACTAGAGTTTTCATTGAAGTAAAAACTTGAGATATTTTTTGAATAGCATAAACCTCTACAAGTAATGAATTAATCATTAGAGCAATTAATAATGTTATAAAAATAACAACCTTTTGATTTTTTAATATAAAGTGTGCAAAGCTATATCCAAATAAATCATTTATAAAGTTAATAATTGCACCATTATAAAAGTGATCTATAAAAAAGTATAACAATAAAATAATAATCATTGAAATCAAAGCAATAATAATATGTCTTTTAATAATCTCTTTTTGAAACTCTTTTGTATAATTTTTATCCAATTTTATAACCTACTCCCCATACTGTCTTTATATATTTTGGATTATCTGCTGAATCATTCATCTTTTCACGAATATGTCTAATATGTACCATAATAGAACTACTATTAGATGTGTAATATTTCTCTCCCCACAACTCTTGAAAAATCTGATCAACAGTAATAACCTTTCCTTTATTTTCGCATAATAACCATAGAATATCAAATTCAGTTGGTGTAAGTGATATTAATTCATTATTCAAATAACATTGATGATTTTCTTTTTCTATTGTTAATGCTCCAATAGTAATCAAATGTTCTTTCTTTTGATTAGAGAAAGATGTATAACGACGAAGTTGGGCTTTCACTCGAGCCATTAATTCTAAAGGTCGAAATGGCTTTGTAACATAGTCATCTGCCCCTATTGTAAGTCCTGTTATTTTATCTATCTCTGTTTCTTTTGCTGTTAACATAATAATTGGAAACTCATGTCTTTCACGAATTTTTTGACAAATTGTTAAACCATCAATATCAGGTAACATAATATCTAATATAGCTAAATCAATATGTTCTTTCTCACTACAAAGAAGTGCTTCTGAACCATTATAGAATTTATAAACTTCATATCCTTCATTCTTTAAATATAATTCTACTAAATCTGCAATTTCTTGTTCATCATCTACGACTAATATTTTCATATTCCCACCCCTTTTTATTATAGTATAATATTTTTATGAATATCTTAAGAATTTATTAATTTAAAAAGGATTTAGACATCTAAATCCCTAAAGCATCTTGAACGGCCTCTTGAAAACCATCTTCTTTGCAATCTTTGACAACACGATACGCTAACTTTTTAATTTGTTGTTCAGCATTTTGTGGTGCATATGAATATGGAAAACATTCAAATAATGACAAGTCATTCATTCCATCTCCTAAAACAATAACCTCTTCTTTCGATATTCCTTTTTGCTGAATCACTTTTTCTAAAATATATCCTTTTTGTGCCTCCTGATGAGTAACCTCTATATTATCATCAAATGATGATAAGTAAGAGATAGATGAAATATTTTGTAGTTGTAGATGCGCTTCTTTGATTTGTTGATGTGTTAAAGAAAACGCCTCAACTTTAATAATATCAATTTCTTGTTTTAAAAATGCATCAAAGTCACTAATATGTTGAAGATGATTACATGGAGATGATTCATATTGTCCACCCACTTCATATTTTAAAGGATCATCATGAAATCTTTTTACACTTCTTTGAATGAATGCCTGGCGTACAAATTCAGGAGAATGTCCAGTATAAAAACCATTTGTAGTAAAAATCATATATGGAATATGACTCTTTGTAAATATAGAAACAATATCCTTAATATGAGACTTATCCATATAACAACTCATTAATACTTTTCCATCTTTATCCACGTATTGTGCACCATTACCAAGAATTGCTTCACATTGGATTCCGTAACGATTCATAATTGAACAAACACCTTCATAATCTCTACCAGTTGCTATAACAAAATTGATATGTTGTTCCATTAATTGATGTATAGTTTCTAAATTCCCATGAGAAATATCTGATGAAGAACTTAAAAGAGTTCCATCCATATCACTTACAACCATCTTAATCATTTCTTATATCCTCCACTCTATTTATCCATAGCAACTTCATTATTTCCATTCAATGCAAGGAAAACAATTCCTACACCTATAATAGAAATGAAAATACCAATTAACAATACTTGTTGTACTCCTACTGCGTCTAGTAAAACTCCTCCAACTAAATTAGCTAAAATCCCACTTGCTGTATAAGACATTGTTACCATAGATTGTCCTTTAATAGAATCTGTCTTAGCTATCATTTGATTAGCATAATAAACACAAGCTGGTGTTAATATAGCATATGCGCCCATTTGTAATGCTTGGGCTATATATATTGTTGTCATATTAGTAGCGAAGTATGTTAAACCATGCTTAACTGCAAATAATATAACAGCAATTTTAATTAATGTTGTACATTTCACCTTTTGTCTAAGTAAATCAAAACAAATCATTGCAGGTAATTCAACAATAGCTGCTAAAAAGATGGCAGTTCCCATATCACTTTCTGTTCCATGAATAGGTGTAATGACTTGTATAAAGAAATTGTTAATAATAGTATGAGTAAAATAAACAAAAACAGTTCCAAAAATAAATAACATAAATTTTTTATATTTTTGACAAAATTCTATAAAAGATAATTGTTTTTGTTCTTCTTCAATTTGATTATCATTTTGTATATTTTGTTGCTCGTTTTTAGGAACAACAAATGAATAAACAATAAATAACAATAAAATATTGAATGCAATATAAACAAGTGGAATCATATCTGCACCAAATCCATCCATCTCAAGCAAATGTCCTAATGCTAAAGAAACTAATGCATAAGCTGCACTACCAATTCCTCTTCCTAATCCAAAGTTAATAGCAATACCATGTTTTTCAAACATGAAAGCCATTGAGTTAAGTAAAGGTGTCATTGTTTGCATACATGTAGAAATACCAATAAATGCACAAATTAAAATAATAGATCCCTTTCCTAAAAATAACATACTTACTGATAAAACTATAATTACCAAAAGCATAACAGCAATAATTTTTCTTAATTCTATATGTTTATTTTTATCTGCAAAGGAAGCAACTGTTGGTTGAGCAAAAACTGCAATTGCACTGATAAATGCCAAAACAATACCAATAACTGAATTACTAAATCCTTTGTTTAATAAATAGACTGACGCATACCCCATAAGAGCACAAAATGATCCAAAATATAAAGCTTGTATTGCAGAATATTTGATATCTAATGCTAAAATCTTTTTCATCCTTTTTCCTCCATTTTCCCTACTATATAAAATAATTGACTTATTTCACTCTTTTTTCAAAAAGAGAAACAGTATCTAATAATTCTATTGCTTCTGATACTGAACCAACTAACTGATCTGCTTTATCTTGAACAATGACTGAAGAATCTACAAATGTAAAAGCACAATCTGCACTTTCCAACATAGGTATATCATTATAAGAATCACCTATTCCAGCTACATAATCAAGTCCCAATACATCTTTTAATTTTAAAATTGCATTTCCTTTAGAACATCCTCTTTTTACTACATCCATATATTGTTTATTTTGAAATGCTTCTACCTCTGGAATATTCTCATTAATTTCTAAACAGAATTTTCTTGCATTATCCTCACTATATGTATTAATAGATAATCCATAAATTTGTCCTTCTACCTCATCTAAAGATTGAACAATTGTTTGTGGAATAGATACATTTAAATTAGCACTTTTAAAAGTATATACTTGTTGACTTGCTTGTATAGAGATATGTACTTTTTCTTCATATGTAGATATAATTTTTTGTGTTACTTCTCGACTCATAGAATGTTCATCAATAACTTGCATATTTTTATCTAAAATTAATGCTCCACTTGTTAAAATATAAAAATCAAAATCTATTTTATCTTGTACATGTGGAATAATTCCATTTAAAGGTCTACCTGTACAAATCCCAAATAAATGCCCTTCTTTTTGAAATCTTTTAATTGCTATTAAATCATCTTTACGAAAATTAGATATTTCATTTTCAAAAAATAATGTTCCATCAAAATCACTTGCTAAAGCTTTCATCTTATCCTCCTTTATATATCAATATATATATGGAAATCATATCACAAAGAAAAAACTAACACCAATTATTTTCATGATTATGAAAAATAAATCAAAACTCCCCTTCAAAAGGGTAGTTTGTTCTGAGGCTATAAGCCTCGCTTACTTGCTCGCGTCTCAAGGCGCTGCTTTCACTTCGCTCAAGCCTACCGCTCTTGACTCTCGCTGTCCCTCAAA
>JAETUM010000018.1 GCA_021768625.1 Candidatus Stoquefichus sp.
ATTCATTCTTAATTCAACCTTTCTCATAATGACCTCCCATACTAGGTCATTATATATTATATATTTGGGACAAAGTCAATTTGGTTACAATAAGACAATATCACTTTTGTTTCACAGGAAAGAAAAGTATCTTTTTGAAGTATTGGATATCATGATGTTTTATGTTATAATAACAAAGATATGAAGGTGAGATTATGTTTTTTAGTAAGAAAAAAAGAAAAATTGATGATCTTGATATGAATAATATTCCTAAACATATTGCTTTTATTATGGATGGTAATGGTAGATGGGCTAAAAAGAGAAAAATGCCTAGAACATATGGACATCATGAAGGAACAAAAACAATTCGTACGCTTGCTTTAGAAGCAAATCGTTTAGGTGTAAAAGCTATGACTGTTTATGCTTTTTCAACTGAAAATTTTAAACGAGAAGCTAGTGAGGTTGAATATATTTTTAGATTACCTAAAGAATTTTTTAATTTGTATTTAAAGGAATTAATGGAAAATAATGTTCAAATACGTTATATTGGTCACTTGGAAAAGTCGCCCAAAGAAACACAAGAGATTATTAATGAAGCTGTTAAGAAAACAAGTATTAATAATGGACTTATTTTAACTTTTGCTTTTATATATGGTGGTCGTGATGAAATTGTAGAAACAACAAAAATAATTTGTCAAAAATATAAGAATAATGAAATTTCTTTAGATGATATCACAGAAGATTATTTTGAAAGGCATTTAATGACAGAGGATTTACCACCTGTTGATTTAATGGTGAGAAGTAGTGGAGAATATCGTTTGTCTAATTTTTTACCTTGGCAGTTGGCTTATGCTGAATTTGTTTTTGATGATACATTGTGGCCAGATTTTGATGAAAATGAATTACATAGAGTGATTGCTATTTATCAAGGAAGAGAAAGAAGATTCGGAGGTGTTAAGAAATGAAACAAAGAATTATAACTGCTATTGTTTTAATTGCTGTTATTTTACCTTGTGTGATTATTGGAAATTTACCTTTTAAAATTCTTTTGACCTTGGTAGCAGGAGCAGCTGTTTTTGAAATGCTTTCTATTTGTGAAAGACCAAAAGCAAATATATATTTATATGGGATTGTAGGTTTTTTTGTACTTTACTCTTTGCTTTTTGTTAAAGAATTATTAATTCCTGTTGAAATCATAGTTATTTATATGATAGTTTTATTAACTTGTAGTATGATAGATAAAGGCATTAATTTTATGCGCTTATGTTATTATTTTACAGCAGGTGTTTTAATTGCTATGGGATTGCATTTGCTTTACCAATTGCGTTTATCTTATGGTTTTGAATATTTACTTATATTAGCTTTAGCAACTTTTGGTACTGATACAGGAGCTTATTTTACAGGAATGAAATTTGGGAAACATAAGTTAAATCCACGTTTATCTCCTAAAAAGACAATCGAAGGATCAATTGGAGGTATTTTATTAGGAACAGTTCTTTCTGTAGCTTATGGTGCATATATTCAAATAAACATTCCGTTTTATATATTGATTCTCACTTGTTTTATTTTGACAATAACAAGTCAAATAGGAGATTTGAGTTTTAGTAGTATGAAACGAACTTTTGAAGTGAAAGATTTTTCTCAGTTATTACCTGGGCATGGAGGTATTTTGGATAGATTTGATTCTATTTTATTCAATGCTATGGTATTTGGGATTTTGCTTCATTTTATAGCATTGGTGGTGTAGATTATGAAAAAAATATGTGTATTGGGTGTAACTGGTTCTATTGGAACCCAAACAGTTGATGTTGTTAAAAATCATGGTGATGAATTTGAAATAGTTGCTATGAGTGCTGGGCATAATATTCAAGTGTTAGAAGATATTATGACTCAAATAACAGTTCAACATATTTGTGTACAAGATAAACATGATAAATTGTATTTAGAGGGAAAATATCCTCATATTCATTTTTATGATGGAGTTGATGGATTAATACAAATAGCAACTTTAAAAGACGTTGATATTGTTTTGAATGCTATTGTTGGCTTTGCTGGATTATTGCCAACGATGAAAGCTATTCAAGCGCATAAAGATATTGCTTTAGCAAATAAGGAAACATTAGTTGTTGCTGGGCATTTGATTATTCCATTGATAAAAGAATATCATGTTAATCTATTACCAGTAGATAGTGAACATTCTGCTATTTTTCAATCTTTAAATGGAGAACATCATCAAGATATTTCTAAAATTATTTTGACAGCTAGTGGTGGAAGTTTTCGTGATAAAACAAGGGCTGAATTAGAAAACGTAACTATTGAACAGGCTTTAAAACATCCAAATTGGAGTATGGGAGCAAAAATCACTATTGATAGTGCAACATTGTTTAATAAAGGTTTAGAAGTTATGGAAGCAAAATGGCTTTTTGGTGTTGATTATGATAATATTGAGGTTCTTATTCATCCTGAAAGTATTATTCACTCAATGGTTGAGTATCAAGATACATCAGTTATTGCTCAATTAGGAACACCAGATATGCGTTTGCCAATTCAATATGCATTTACCTATCCAAGACGTTTTCCTTTAATTGGTGGTAAAAAGTTATCTTTGTCAGAAATTGGAACTTTACATTTCTATAAACCTGATTTTGAGAGATTTAAAGCTTTAGAATTAGCCTATAAAGCTGGTCGTCTTGGGGGATCAATGCCTTGTGTATTAAATGGTGCTAATGAACAAGCTAATTCATTATTTTTAAATCAAAAAATTAAATTTTTGGATATTGAGAGATTGGTTGAGGAAGCAATGAATGCCCATGAGTGGATAGACAATCCATCTTTAGAACAATTAATAGAAATTGATGAGTGGGCTCGTCAATACGTTTTAAATAGAGTAGGAGAAGATTAAATGCAAAATATTATTAATATTATAGTCTTTTTATTGATTTTAGGTTCAATAATTATTATTCATGAATTAGGTCATTTTTTAGCTGCAAAATACTTTGGAGTATATTGTAGTCAATTTTCAATTGGATTTGGTCCTAAAATATGGTCAAAACAAGGAAAAGAAACAGAATATGAAATAAGAGCATTACCATTTGGTGGATTTGTAGCTATGGCTGGTGAAGAAGATCAAATGGATAATGAAGAATTAAAGGATGTTCCTGTTGAAAGAACTTTAAAAGGTATTAAGATGTATCAAAAGGTTATTATATTTTTAGCAGGTGTATTTATGAATTTTGTTTTGGCGATTGTTATTATTTTTGGTGTTAATTTAACATCTGGTCAATTACCTGTAAATGTTGCTCAAATTGGTTCTATTGATGAAAATTCAGCTGCTGCTAAATATCATTTGGAAGTAGGAGATATTATAGAAAAAATAGAAGTTCAAGAAACAGGTAAATCATATATGATTTCTAATTTTGAAGACATTAATTTTAATCAAGATTTATTAAATACAAAAAATCAAACAATTACAATGAATATAACTGTAAAAAGAGATAATCAAGAAAAAACAATTCCTGTTAAAGTTGATTATAATAATGATGAAGGAAGATATATCATTGGTATTACACAAGCAACAAGAAGTATGACACTTGTTGAATCATTTCAATATACATTTGTTTCATTTGCGCAAATGAGTGGAGCTATTTTTGTTGCTTTAGGGCAATTGATTACAAAGTTTAGTCAAACAATTGGACAAATGTCTGGACCAGCAGGAATATATCAAATTACTGCACAAGTTACGGAAACAGGGCAGATTTCGTATATTTTAAGTTTGTTGGCTATGTTATCTGTTAATATTGGAATATTTAATCTTATGCCTATTCCTGGCTTAGATGGTTGTCAAGTTTTATTTGCTATTGTTGAAAAGGTTATTGGTAGGGAACTGCCTCAAAAATTAAAACTTATTTTACAAATGATTGGTTTAGGACTTGTTATATTATTAATGATTATTGTAACATATCAAGATATATTAAGAATTATGGGATAAAGGGATATTATAAGTCCCTTTTCATTGTTTCAAATGGGAGGTAAAGAATATGAATGAAATGCAAAAATTGTTGAAATTACTTCATTTAGAGAATGAAGTAGAAGAATTAAAGAAGGCAACACTTGATAAAGTTGTTGTTCATTCTGATAATTCTTTTGTATTTTTTATCAGTTCTTCAAAAATAGTACCTCTACAAGAAATAAGAATACTTTTTTCTGCTAAGAATGAATATCCTTATGCATGTGATTTTATATTTGATTGGATGTCATCATATACAGCTAATGATGTTTTAGAATATGCCTTGTTTATTTTTGGAGGTTTAAAGAATAGATTTCCTCAAATTCAATTTATAGAAAAAGAACATTTATTGTTTGAAGATAATACTTTAAAAATAGAAGTTTTAAATGAGATACAATTGGATCAAATGCATCATCTTTATAAGATTTTTGATAAATATTTTAACAAATTTGGTATTCAAATTGGTTTCGAAGCATATATTGATCAAAATAATCAAGAATATCTATCTATACAAGAGGAAATGGAATCTTTAAATGAAGTTCAGATTGATGAAAATATTATTTCTGAACCAGAAAAAAAACAAGAATCGAAACCAAAATTTAAAAGTTATAAAAAAGAATATTTTGCTCTGAAAATAGATGAAATAGATGAAAATGTCAAAGATGTAATGATTCAAGGCTATGTTTTTAATGAGGAATCTAAGAAGGTAAAAACGGGTAAAACAATTCAGACATTATCAGTAACTGATTATACAAATAGTATTGTTGTCAAAAGATTTGAAAATAAAGGTGGTAATAGTCTTGAAGAACTCCAAAAGGTAAAAAAAGGTGGAATGTGGGTTCGTGTAAAAGGAAATGTTGAATATGATACATATGCAAGAGATACTGTCATTAATGCAAGAGAAGTAGAAATAATTCCTTCACCTAAAATAAGACAAGATAACGCTGAAAATAAACGTGTTGAATTACACGTTCACTCAAAAATGTCACCAATGGACGGAATTGGTAGTATAAGTGGTTATATTTCTAGAGCAGCATATTGGGGACATAAGGCTATTGCTGTGACCGACCATGGTAATGTTCAGTCTTTCCCAGAAGCACAGATGGCAAGTATCAAAAACAAGATAAAAATGATATATGGTGTAGAAATGTATATGATTGATCCTCAATTTACAGTTGTATACAATGAGAAAGATATTTCTTTAAGAGATTTAACGTTTGTTTCATTCGACTTAGAGACAACTGGTTTATCTGTAATGGATGATGATATTACAGAGTTTGGAGCTGTTAGATATAAAAATGGACAAGAAGTTGCTAGATTACAAAGTTTGATTAAGCCTAATAAACGTATATCTGAAAAAATAACACGTTTAACTCATATTTCTAATGATGATGTGAAAGATGCGCCAACAATTCAAGAATTTTTACCACGTATTTTAGACTTTTTTAAAGATGATGTTATTGTCGCTCATAATGCAACGTTTGATGTGGGATTTCTTAATGAAATTCTTAAACGTAATGGTTACCAACCTTTAAATAATCCAGCTGTTGATTCATTAGCTTTAGCATGGAAATTATTGCCAGAATTAAAAGGTTTTCGTTTAGGAAATGTTGCAAGATATTATCGTATTGCTTATGATGGTGATGCTGCACATAGAGCTGATTATGATGCGGATGTTTTAGCTAGTGTTTTTAATATGATGCTTCATGATATGATGCAAAAAAAGATGTATAATTTACTTGATATGAATCAGATGGAATGTCAAGATGCTTATAAAATCGTTAGACCTAAACATATGTGTGTTCTTGCTAAAAATAAAGAAGGATTAAAAAATATGTTTAAGTTAGTTTCGGAAGCAAATACAACATATTTTGAAAAAACATCACGTATTCCGAGGGATCGTTTAGAATATTATCATGAAGGATTATTATTTGGTAGTGGATGTTATAATTCGGAAATCTTTGATTTAGCAATGACAAGAGGTATTGATGAATTAAAACAAGCTATGGAATTTTATGATTATATTGAGATTTTACCTTTAGATATTTGCAGATATTTTGTAGAAAGAGGTAGAGTAGACACAGAAGATGATTTAAAACGAATATTAAGAAGAATTGTTGATACTGCGAAAGAGATGGGAAAGACAATTGTTGCAACTGGAGATGTTCATTATTTAGATCAAAAAGATAAAATATTTAGAGATGTATTTACGTGTAATCCAAAGATAGGGTTAGGTGGAGCGTTGCATCCTTTGACAGATCGTAATAATCCTCAAGCATGGACACCAGATGAATATTTAAGAACTACAGAAGAAATGTTAAATAGTTTTTCATATTTAACCGATGATGAAAAATATGAATATGTCATTGAAAATACAAATAAAATTGCAGATATGATAGATGGAAGTTTTCATGTTGTTCATGATAAATTATTTACTCCTCATATTGATAATGCAGATGAAAATTTGAGAAAATTATGTTTTGACAATGCGCATAAACAATATGGAGAAGTTTTACCGGAAATTGTTGAAAAACGTTTAACAAAAGAGTTAGATAATATCATTAAACATGGATTTGGTGTGATTTATTATATTGCTCATAAGTTAGTAAAGAAATCAAACGAGGCAGGCTATCTTGTTGGTAGTCGTGGATCTGTAGGATCTTCGTTTGTAGCCACTATGGCAAATATTTCTGAAGTTAATCCTTTACCTCCACATTATTATTGTCCTCATTGTCAGTATAGTGAATTTTTAGAAGATGGTGAGATTGCAAATGGTTATGATTTACCAGATAAGGTTTGTCCAAAATGTGGAAAACCATTAAAAGGTGATGGACATAATATTCCATTTGAAACTTTCTTAGGATTCAATGCTGATAAAGTTCCAGATATTGATTTAAACTTTTCAGGAGATTATCAACCAACGGCACATGCTTATACAAAAGAAATTTTTGGAGAAAGTCATGTGTATCGTGCAGGAACAATTTCAACAGTTGCTGAAAAAACAGCTTATGGATATGCAAAAGGATATGCAGAATTAATGGGAAAAGAAAATACAATTCGTTCCGCTGAATTGGAACGAATTGCGAAAGGATGTACAGGTGTTAAAAGAACAACTGGACAACATCCAGGTGGTATAATTGTTATTCCTGAAAGTATGGATGTTTTTGATTTTACACCATATCAATATCCTGCTGATGATTTAACTGCTGATTGGAAAACAACACATTTTGATTTCCACGCTATTCATGATAATGTTTTAAAGTTTGATATATTAGGACATGTTGATCCTACTGTTATTAGAATGTTGCAAGATTTGACAGGCGTTAATCCTAAAGATATTCCAACTAATGATAAAAAAGTTATGAGTTTATTTAATTCAACAGAAGCTATGAATATAGATTTAAGCTACTTAAATTGTAAGACTGGAGCATTAGGGTTACCAGAGTTTGGTACGAAGTTTGTTAGAGGTATGTTAGAGCAAACTCATCCAAAATCTTTTAGTGACTTGGTTATTATTTCTGGATTGTCACATGGGACAGATGTATATTTAGGTAATGCAGAAACGTTGATTTCTTCAGGAACATGTACTTTAAAAGATGTCATTGGATGCCGTGATGATATTATGGTTTACTTAATTGAAAAAGGGCTTCCAAATAAAGATGCTTTTGATATTATGGAGTGTGTACGTAAAGGGAAATCGCCAGTTGTCTTCCCAGAAAAGAAATATGAAGAACTTATGCGTCAACATGATGTGCCAACTTGGTATATTGAATCATGTAAGAAAATTAAATATATGTTCCCTAAGGCACATGCAGCTGCATATGTGTTGAGTGCCATTCGTGTAGCATGGTGGAAACTTTATTATCCTAGAGAATATTATGCTGTTTATTTTTCAACAAGATGTGATGCATATGACATTGAAACACTTATTGCTGGAAAGGAAGCTATTTGGAATAGATATCAACAAATACAAAATGATAAACAAAATGGAGTAAAGATTTCTAATAAAGAAGAAGCTTTAATTTCTGTTTTTGAAATTGCTATGGAAATGTATGATAGAGGTTATCATTTTAATAATATTTCTTTAGAAAAGTCAGATGCAAGAAACTTTATTGTTGATCAAGATGATGAATATGGAATATTGCCACCATTTACATCTATAGATGGATTGGGTGGTTCAGTAGGAGATAGTGTTATAGAAGCACGTCAACAAAATCTATTTTTATCAAAAGAAGATGTTATTAAACGTACAAAGTTAAATAATACTCAAATAGATGTACTAACAAGATTAGGTGTTTTTTCAAATATGTCTGAAGAAAATCAATTATCATTATTTGATTTGTAAATGAGTATTAAATATGAATGATATAGAGTATCAGTAGAATAAATTTTAAAATATGATATTATATGACAGATTGTCTGTGTAAGATTATCTGTCATATTTGTTTTTGATTTATATTCTTCATAAGAAAGAATGATTTTGTGAGGAGATAAGGATGAATTTTTTAGAAGAAAAATACAAAAAGAGAGTATTGTAAAAAAAGGAAATATTTTAAAGGTTGATAGTTTTTTTTATCATCAAACGGATATTTCTCTTTTTAAACAAATGGGAAAAGAATGGAAAAACGTTTTTCTGATACAATATCAATAAAATATTGACTATAGAAGCTTATGAGATAGGGATTGCTTATATTGTAGCAGAATACTTTGATATAGCAGTTGTTTTTGCTAAAAAATCAAAAATTATTAATATTGAAGGAGAAATGTACATAGCCGAAGTTGAACCTTTTACTCATAGGTGTAAAAATCAGGTTATTGTTTTAAAAAAATTTTTAAGGTCCAGATGATCATGTTTTAATTATTGATGAATTTTTAGCCAATGGTTGTGCATTACAAAGACTCATTTCAATTGTATCTCAAGCAAGTGCTTCTGTAGAGGGAATTTGTATTGCTATAGAAAAAGGTTTCCAATCAGGAGGACGTGTTATAAGAAATCTTGGATATCACTTAGAATCTCTTGCAATTGTGGAAGGTATGGATGCAAAAACTGGAAAAATTACTTTTAGAAATCAGTAAATGAGAGAGAGTAAAAAATATGAAAGAATCAACAAGTATTGATAATATTTATCATTTAGATGGAAAAGTTCCAGTTGGAAAAGCTATTCCATTTGGATTACAACATATATTAGCCATGTTTGTAGCAAACATTGCACCTATTATTATTGTAGCAGGGGCTAGTGGTCTTGGTGCAAAACAAAATGCTATGTTAATACAAAGTGCTATGATCATGGCAGGAATTGGAACTTTAATACAACTTTTTCCTTTATGGAAGATTGGTTCAGGGTTACCAATTGTTATGGGAATTAGTTTTACATTTGTATCTGTTTTTTGTTATTTAGGACCTACATATGGTTATAATGCTATTGTTGGAGCTGTTTTAGTTGGTGGTATTATTGAAGGTGTATTAGGATTATTTGCAAAATATTGGATAAAGATTATTACACCAATTGTATCAGCAAGTGTTGTTACATCGATTGGATTTTCTCTTTTATCAGTAGGTGCTGCTTCATTTGGTGGTGGAAGTGGTAGTGCTAATTTTGGTTCTGTTACAAATTGGATTATAGGAACGATTACTTTGTTATGCTGTCTTATCTTTAATATATTTGCAAAAAAACATTGGAAACAGTTATCTGTTTTATTTGGTCTTGTCGTAGGATATATTGTAGCATTTTTTATGGGAGTTGTTGATTTTTCAGGATTAAAAGATGCTTCTTTTATTGCTTTGCCTTCATTCATGCCTTTTAAACCAGAATTTAATATAAATGCTATTATAGCAGTTGTCCTTATTTTCCTGGTTTCTGCGACTGAAACAATAGGTGATACTTCAGCATTGGCTACTTCTGGTCTTAATCGTAATGCGACTACAAAAGAAATTTCAGGATCTTTAGCATGTGATGGTTTTATTAGTACATTATCTTCTTTTCTAGGGTGTTTGCCCATTACATCATTTAGTCAAAATGTTGGACTTGTAGCTATGACAAAAGTTGTTAATCGTTTTACAATTGCTATTGGAGCAATTATTATGATTCTTGCTGGAGTTTTCCCAGTTTTTGGATTGTTGTTAGCGACTTTGCCAGATGCAGTATTAGGTGGATGTACAATTATGATGTTTGGTACAATTGTTATTAGTGGATTGCAAATGATAAGTAAATGCGGATTTTCTCAAAGAAATATTACTATAGCAGCATTATCATTAAGTACAGGAATTGGTTTTACTCAAGTGCCAGAAATATTTGCAATTTTTCCACAATTAGTTCAAAATATCTTTGCAGAGAATTGTGTTGCAGTAGTATTTGTTGTGGCGATTATTCTTAATTTAGTGTTACCTCAAAATATGGAATCTGCACCAAATGAATGAGATGATTAAGAAAAATAAATAATTATATTTATACCTTGTAAAATAGATAAGTGAAAGACGTTAACTACAAATATCTAGTATTACTATTTCTATTTGACAAGGTCTTTTATTTTAATGATTATATTTCATCTTTTGTTAAAAGATAAAATATCGCAAAAAATTGACGGTAAATTGTTGAAAGTGTATAATGATATATATGAAAGAGGGCGAATAATATGAAAAAGTTCAATTATAAAAATTTTTTATTTATATCGTTATCTTTTCTTCTTGTTTTTTCAATAATATTTGGAAGTGGTTTTGTTTCAGCTAATGAAGATATTCTTGAAAATTCTATAGTAGATTCTGAGCAAGCAGAATTAGAAGATACGGAAAATGAAGAAAAGAAAGATGAAAAAGTACAAACAAAAGATAGTTTATCATTCTCTAAACAACAGAAGGTAAATAATTTGAGTGATGGAAAATCATCAAGCAATTCTACTAATGGTATAGAACCATTAGCAGATGAACCAGATGTAGATTGGAGTACAACAGAAACTACGGCTGGAGATTTTGTAATTATAGGAGGACAACCAAATGTAGACTATTCATTTGCGAGTAATATACTTACGATTTTAACAAATCGTACATTAACGTTAAAAACAACAAAAACAACTGCACAAAGAATAGTTGTGCCAGTTAATGTAGAGGCAAATCTTATTTTTGATGGAGTAAATATTACAACTTCAAGCAATAGTCCTTTTACATTGACTCCTGCAGTTGGAGGAGGAGCAAAAGCTCACATTATTCTAGCTGATGGAAGTAGTAATACTTTAAAAGGAGTTGCGAATTATCCAGCATTACGTTGTGGAAGAACAACAACATTAGTCATTGATGATGGAGTCGTTAATAAAGATAGTAATGGTAATGCAATTGTTCCTGAATTGGGAAGAGTTCCTTATGATGTCACTTTAATGAATGGAACTCAATTAAAAAAAGGAGATCGTTTAACATTATTAGATAGTAAAAACCCTGGGACATTAACAACTACAGGTAGTACATTTGCAGCTGCAATTGGTGGTGGAGCTGGTGAAGATGCAGGTAATATCACAATTAATGGTGGAATCATTAGTGCTACAGGTATTACAGGAAATAGTTTAAATAATGGTGGTGCAGGTATTGGTGGTGGAAGTAAAGGTTCTGGAGGAGATATTACTATCAATGGAGGAACTATTACAGCACATGGTTCATATCATGCCGCAGGGGTTGGTGGTGGATACCATACAAGTTCTACACCTAGTTGTGCAGCATTGTCACCAGCTGTTGTTCCATCAGGGACATATGGAGCTAAAAGTGGAAATATTACAATTAATGGTGGATTAACTTATTCTTATGGTGGGTCACATGGTAATGCTTTTGGAGATGGATGTACTGGTTATAATACAAATGATAATTTTAAAGTAATTATGACAGGTGGTACAGTTTTACCTTCATCACCGGGAGGTTCTTATAGAGATTTAGGTGGTTCTCGAGCTAATGTATATATCTTAGGTGGATCACTTAAAGCAACCACATTTTCTAGTATGGGTGGTGCCATAGCGTATGGAGATATGGAACAGAAGACTCAAGTTTTTATGACTCAAATTAATTTGAGTGGTTATAATTTACCAACAATGCTAGTTGACGATATGAAAATTGCAGTTAATGGAGTGACTTCTGATTACGGACTACCATCATATACAGATGAAACTGGATCATTATATTTCTGGTTACCAAGCAGTACAGATGGTACATCAACAGAAGTACGTGTTGATGTAGATGTATTGAATCAAGAAGGAAAAGTGGAACCTATGGATTCTTTCTTCGTTACTGATGCAACACAAGGATCGTTATTAAAACAGTATATCAATTTTGAAATAGATACAAAAGACTTACAAGATAATGAACGCCTTATTAAAAAATATGATGGAAAAGAATTCTCATCAGAGGATCAATTAAATTTCTTAAGGGCTATTTTAGGAGAAAACGCAGGGATACCTGTCACACATCCAAGCAATGGGAAATTAACTGATGCTTCAAAAATGACTATTCAATCACAATTGTTAGATGAGAATCTAGAACCAGTTGAAGATGCAGAAATTGTATCAGGAACAAGTGCAGGAGTTGGAAAATATCAGTTAATCATTACATCAAGTGAATATGCTAATATAGCAGGATTCAAAGAAAGTTTCTGGGGACATAGATGTTATTATAAATATGCAGAAATCATTCCAGCAGATAGTAAGGTAACAATAACAGCAACTAGAGAGGGAGACAGCACAAATGCAGATCAGATGGTCACAATGGTAGCGGATGTTGCTCCAGGAAATGGAGAAGCAACAACATGTGCAGCACCATCAGGGAAGGTACAATTCTATATTAATGGAAAGAAATATGGAGAACCAGTAGTGTTAGTACCAAATGAAGATGCAAGTGGAGATGGATATATACATAGTACAGCACAAATCCAATGGACACCAACAGATAATGGAGGAATCTATAGTGTAGATGATATCCAAGAAGTCACAGTAGAATATTTAGCTGGCGATGATACAAATTATACAACGAGTGAAGCAACACCAGTCAAATTTAAGGTGACACCAGTAGATCAAGGTGATGAAGAAAAAGGGAAGACACCAATCGAAGTAACAGTTGATGACAAACAAACTGTTGATGGTGAAAGAATAGAGAAGGTTTATGGAGATGAAGATCTTAAAATCGAACTTACAAAGGGAGATACAGATATTAAACCAATCTATAAATCTTCAGATGAAAGTATAGCAACAGTAGATGAAGAAGGAAATATACATATTGTAGGGGTAGGAGAAGTTGTTATTACAGCAACAAGACCAGGAAATGGAGCATTTAATGAATCATCACAAACAGTAATACTGGAAGTTGCAAAGAAAAAGATAGAAGTAGAGAGTCTAGATATACTTGATAAGATGTATGATGGAAACACAGAAGCAAAGATAGATTTAGATAAATTAATTCTATCAGGAGTGAAGAAAGAAGATATTGAGAAGTTAAAAGAATCATTAGAAATTATATCAAAATTCCCAAGTGAGAAAGTAGGAAAATATCCAAATGCAAGTGCAGAGATTAAGCTAAGTAAAGAATTCTATGAAAAGTACTACTTTGAAACAAAGACAGGAAAGAGCGATAAAGTTATAGTAGAAGATGAAGCAAGCATTAAAATCAGAAAGATAGATGAAAGCGATCAAAATGGAAACAAGGTAACAGTAGAAGCCATTCCAAGACAAAAATACACTGGAAAAGAAATCGAACCAGAGTTAGTAGTTAAAGATGGAGAAAAGGTACTCAAAGAAGGAGTAGACTATACAGTAGAGTATAGAGATAACATTGAAGCGGGAACTGCTATAGCAATAGTCAAGGGAAAAGGAAATTATACATCAACAATAGAGACTGAGTTTATTATCTATAAAATTAATATTGATACAGACGGTGATGGAAAGCCAGATATCAATATCGATACAGATAATGATGGAGAACCAGATATTAATATTGATACAGATAATGATGGAAAACCAGATATCAATATAGATACAGATAAAGATGGAAAACCAGACATTAATATTGATACAAATGGTGATGGAAAGCCAGACATTAATATTGATACAAATAAAGATGGAAAACCAGATTTAAATATTGATACAAATAAAGATGGAAAACCAGACATCAATATAGATACAGATAATGATGGAAAACCAGATATCAATATAGATACAGATAACGATGGAAAACCAGACATTAATATTGATACAAATGGTGATGGAAAGCCAGACATTAATATTGATACAAATAAAAATGGAAAACCAGATATTAATATTGATACAGATAAAGATGGAAAACCAGATTTAAATATTGATACAAATAAAGATGGAAAACCAGATTTAAATATCGATACAAATGGTGATGGAAAGCCAGATTTAAATATTGATACAAATAAAGATGGAAAGCCAGATATTAATATTGATACAAATGGTGATGGAAAACCAGATATTAATATTGATATTAATGGAGATTATATAGCTGATAAAAATTTAGTTAAAACATCAGATGATACATCATTGATAGTGCCAATAATGATAGGAATTGTATCATTGGTAGGTATAGTATGTTTATTAATTATAAAAAAGAAAAAGGATTAGTTATAGTGAGTTTTTGCAAATTATTCTAATAAATACATTGTTTTTCTTATAAAAGTATGTTATATTATCATATGTAATAAGTGATTTACACGAGAGGGGCAACCCTCTCGTTTATATTTGTTAATGGAGGAGCATATGTTAGAAAAAATCACAAATTTAATCCAACCCATTTTAGAAACTCATGATGTTTATTTAGATGATATTGAATATGTTCAAGAGAAAAAAGAATGGTATTTAAGAATATTTATTGAAATGAATCATGGGCATTTAGATATGGATACATGTGTTGCAGTAAGTGAAGCAATTAGTCAAAGATTAGATGAAGCTGATATTATTACACATGAATATTATTTAGAAGTTTCTTCACCAGGTGCAGAAAAACCATTAAAAACATTAGAAAAGGTGCAAGAATCTGTTGGAGAATACGTTTATATACGTTTTAAAAATCCAACTCAAGGTATGGATGAAGTTCAAGGTACTATACTTAGTGTAGAGGGAGAAATGATTGAGCTTCAATATATGGTTAAAAATATCAAGAAGAGATGTACAATACAATATCAAGATATTGCATTGATTAGATTAGCTGTTCAGTTTTAAGGAGGATAATGAAAAAATGGCTAGTAAGAAATTTATTCAAGCTTTAGAATTATTAGAAGCTGAAAAGGGAATTCAAAAGGAAATTGTTTTGGATGCTTTGAAGGAGGCATTAGAGAAATCATATAAGAAAAATTATGCTGGTTCTGAATCTATTATTCGTGTGGAAATTAATGAAAAAACTGGTAAAATTCGATTATATGAAATTAAACATGTTGTTGATGATGTTAATGATGAAGATTATGAATTATCATTAGAAGAAGCACAAATGATTAATCCTAAATATCAAGTTGGAGATGAAGTTGTTACTGAAGTTGATCCAGAAGTATTTGGGCGTTTAGCTGCAATTCAAACAAAACAATTATTGAAACAGAAAATTAGAGAAGCTGAAAAAGAAACGCTTTATAATGAATATGTAGACAAAAAAGATGATATTATTACTGGAATTGTTGATAGAGTAGAAGAACGTTTTGCTATTATTAATATTGGGAGAACAGGTGCGTTGTTACCACTTAATCAACAAATTCCTGGTGAAAAAATTTATGAGGGGCAACATCTTAAGGTTTATGTAAGTGATGTTGAAAGAAATACAAAAGGAACACATATTGGTGTTTCAAGAACAGAACCAGGATTAGTAAAAAGATTATTTGAAATGGAAGTTCCAGAAATTTTTGATGGAATTGTAGAAGTGAAATCTGTTTCTCGTGAAGCAGGTGATAGAAGTAAAATTGCGGTTTATGCTTCTCAAGAAAACATTGATCCTATTGGAGCATGTGTAGGTCCTAAAGGAAGCCGTGTAAGAAATGTTGTTAATGAGTTAAATGGGGAAATGATTGACATTATTGAATGGAATGAAAATCCCGCTATATTTATTTCTCACGCTTTATCTCCATCAGAAGTTGTTTGTGTAGATGTTAATGAAGCTGAACATACAGCTCTTGTTATTGTACCTGACAATCAATTATCATTAGCTATTGGTAAAAGAGGACAAAATGCTCGTCTTGCTGTTAGATTAACTGGTTGGAAAATTGATATTAAATCAGTAAGTGAAGCTAATGAAGAAGGTATTATTTATGGTCAAGATACTGACTTTGAAAAAGAATTTGAAGAAGAAATGATCAAACAAGAAAATGATGAAAGTATTGTAGAAGAAGTTGTTGATGATTATGAAGAGTTGGATAATGATAATATTGATAATGAAATGATTGAAGATGATGAAGAAGAACTTGAAGAATCAGAAATAGTTGAATCTGTTGTTGAAGAACCAGTTGATTTTGATGGAGTAGAAGATAGTGAAGAGGAATTAGAAGCTGATGATTCAGATGAATATGATGATTATGATCAATATGATGAAGATGATTATGAATATGAAGAATATGATTATGATCCTAAGTATGATGAAGATATTGATTATGATGAATATGATAAATATTATGATGAAAAATAGAGGTGGTTTTAATGAGAAAAATACCTTTAAGAAAGTGTGTGGCAACACAAGAACAATTGCCTAAAAAAGAATTAATTAGAGTTGTAAGAAATAAAGAGGGAGATGTCTTTGTAGATCCAACTGGAAAAATGAATGGTCGCGGAGCATATTTAAAGAGAAGTTTAGAAGCTATTGAAATAGCTCAAAAAAAGGGCGTTTTAAAGAAATCATTAAATGTTGATATTCCCGATTCTATTTTTGAGGAGTTAAAAACTTATGTTCAATAAAGATATTTATTCTTTATTGGGGTTATGTGCAAGGGCTAGAAAACTGAGTACAGGAAGTATACTTATTAATGATATTCGTATAAAAAATGTTTATTTTGTTATTATTGCTGAGAACGCAAGTGATAATGCGAAGAAAAAAATAAGTGATAAATGTCAATATTATCATATTGATTATGTAATTGGTGGAGATGTTGATAGTCTTTCACATGCTGTTGGAAAGGATAATCGTGTTGCATTAGGAATTACAGACAAAGGTTTTGCAAATAAAATCAAATCAAAGTTAGGAGGTTGATGTTTATGGCAAAGAAAAATAGTATTCAAAAAAAGAAAGGAAATCATAAGAAGAAATTGATTTCTAATATACCAAATAAACAAAAAAAAGAAGAGAAAAAAATTGGTGATGGCATTGTAGAATATGAAGATGGTATTACTGTTGATGAATTATCTCAAAAGATTGGTCAAACACCAGCAAATATTATTAAAGTTTTATTTATGTTAGGAACAATGGTAACTATTAATTCATCATTAGATGATGAACAAGTTGAATTAATTTGTCTTGAATATGGATATGAAGCTAAGAAAAAGGTCATTGTTAATGAAATTAATTTTGAAAATATTGAGATCGTTGATGATGAAGAAGATTTAGAGAATAGAGCACCAGTTGTAACAATTATGGGACATGTTGACCATGGGAAAACAACGTTATTAGATTATATTAGAAAGTCTAAAGTTGTTGATGGAGAATTTGGTGGAATTACTCAACATATTGGTGCTTATCAAGTTAAAGTTAATGGAAAAAAGGTTACATTCTTAGATACACCAGGGCATGAAGCATTTACTGCTATGCGAGCTAGAGGTGCACAAATTACTGATATTGTTATTATTGTTGTTGCTGCAGATGATGGTGTTATGCCACAAACTAAGGAAGCTGTTGACCATGCTTTAGCAGCAGGTGTACCAATTGTAGTTGCTGTTAATAAAATTGATAAAGATGGTGCTGATCCTGAACGTATTAAAGGCGAAATGAGTGAAATTGGTCTGATGCCAGAAGAATGGGGTGGAGACACTGTATATTGTAATATTTCTGCAAAAAAAGGAATTGGTATTGAAGAATTACTAGAAACATTAACTGTTGTGGCTGAATTGGCTGATTTAAAAGCAAATCCGAAACGATATGCATATGGTAGTGTTGTTGAGGGTAGACTAGATAAAGGACGTGGACCAGTAGCTACATTATTAGTACAAAATGGAACATTAAGAATTGGTGATCCAATTGTTGTTGGTACAGCTTTTGGTCGTGTTCGTCAAATGCTTGATGATAATGGTAGAGATTTAAAAGAAGCTGCTCCTTCAACACCAGTTGAAATTACTGGATTAAATGAAGTACCAGTTGCTGGAGATAAGTTTATGGCTTTTGAAACAGAAAAAATGGCACGTCATGTTGGTGAAGAAAGACAAAAGGTTAAACAAGAACAAAATAGAGGAACAACTTCAGCAATGAGTTTAGATGATTTATTTGCACAAATTAAAGAAGGAGAAGTTGCTGATTTAAATATTATTGTTAAAGCTGATGTTAATGGTACATCAGAAGCAGTTAAAGGTGCATTAGAGAAAATAGATATAGATGGAGCAAGGGTTAATGTTATTCGTTCAACAGTAGGAGCTATTAGTGAATCTGACATTTTATTAGCTAGTGCTTCACGTGCTATTATTTATGGATTTAATGTACGTCCTGATGCTAATGTTAGACGTAAAGCAGAAGAGGAAGGTGTAGAAATTAGACTACACAATATCATTTATAAAATGGTAGAAGAAATTGAAGCTGCTATGAAAGGAATGCTTGCACCTGAATTAGAGGAAGTTATTACAGGACAAGCAGAAATCAGACAAGTTATTAAGGTTTCTAAAGTAGGAAATATTGCAGGATCTTATGTTACAGATGGATATATTCGTAGAGATTGTGGTATTCGTTTAATTAGAGATGGCGTTGTTATTTATGAAGGAAAGTTAGCTTCATTAAAACGTTTTAAAGATGATGCAAAAGAAGTTGCATCTGGATATGAATGTGGTATGACAATTGAAAATTACAATGATATTAAAGAAGGAGATATTATTGAAGGTTATATCATGGAAGAAGTAGAAAGAAAATAGGGGTTGATTTTTGTGGTAATGAAAAAAGAAAAAATGAACAATATTATTCAACGAGAACTTTCTGAAATTTTACAAACAGAAGTCAAAGATCCACAAATTGGTTTTTGTACAATAACGGATGTTAGTGTTACAAATGATTTATCTATTGCTAAAGTTTATGTTTCTTTTCTCAATAAAAACATAAAAAAGAGTATGAATGCATTAGAGAGATCAAAAGGATATATACGTTCTCTTTTGGCAAAGAGATTAACTATACGTAAGTGTCCTGAATTACAGTTTGTATTAGATACTTCATTAGAATATGGTAATAAAATTGAAAGTATTATTCATGATTTGAATAAAGATGAAAACTTGTAGTGTACACAAGTTTTTTTCTTTTATATAAGATAAAAGTAAAAACTTTATTTTGTTTGAAGATGAGTTAATAAGTGGTATAATAAAAAAGGAGGTTATGAAAATGAAAAAATGTATTATAAACGGGAAAATTATTCTACATAATGAAATTGTAGAAAAAAATGTATTTATTAATGGAGATAAAATCACTGAAATAAGTGATAAAATGCCAGATAATGAGGAGATTGTTGATGCTCAAGGGCTTTATGTTTCTCCAGGATTTGTAGATGTTCATACTCATGGACGTGGTGGAAGTGATACAATGTATCCTACTTTTGAGGATTTGAATACAATTTCAAAGTCAACATTAAAAACTGGGGTAACATCTTTTTTACCAACAACTATGACTATGCCAGTTGAAGATATTAAAAAAGCTATTGAAAATATAGCAATCAATAAGGATAAAGTAGAAGGAGGTCAAATTTTAGGGGCACATTTAGAAGGACCTTTCTTTAATAAAAAATATAAAGGAGCACAACCTGAGGAATGCATGATTTTACCAACTGTAGATAATTATCTATCATTTGTTGGAGAAAATCAGCATGTTATCAGAAAGATATCTATTGCTCCTGAATTAGAGCATTCCATTGAACTCATTGAGTATTTGAAGGATAAAAATACAGTTGTATCATTGGGTCATACCAATGCAACATATGAAGAGGCACAAGCTGCGATTGATGCTGGAGCAACTTCTGGGACACATACTTATAATGCTATGACACCATTAACTCATAGAGCTCCAGGTGTTGTTGGTGCAGTAATGATTAATGATAGTGTTTATGCTGAACTTATTTTAGATGGTGTACATGTTAATTATGCTGCAGCTAAAGCTTTACTTCGTGCAAAAGGGAAAGAGAAAGTTATACTTATTACTGATTCATTGGAAGCAGCTGGTCTTGAAAATGGTAAATATCTTTTAGGAAATCAAGATGTTTATGTTAAAGATGGAGAAGCGCGTTTGATTGATGGAACATTAGCGGGAAGTATTGTTTGTATGAATGTGGCTGTTAGAAATGCTTATCAACATTTAGGATTAAAACTTTATGAAGCTGTTAATTTAGCAAGTTATAATCCTGCAAAGAGTTTGGGTGAAGAATTTTTAGGTGAAATCAAAGAAGGAAATATTGCTGATATTATTTTCTTTGATGAAGATATAGAGATTAAGAAAATAATGATAAAGGGAAATTTAAAATAGGTGATGCATATGGTTTTATTGAAAAATAAATTTTTGGAAGTTGAATTAAATCCAAAAGGAGCAGAAATTATTAAGATTATAGGACAACAAGATGGAATTAATTATATGTGGAAAAGAGATCCAATTTTATGGGCAAGTAGTGCACCTATTTTGTTTCCAATAGTAGGGGCATTACAAAATAATGAATGTCGTATTGATGGTCAAACATATTCAATGACACAACATGGCTTTTCTAGACATAATGTTTATGAAACTCATCAAATAAGTGATAGTTCTGTTGAATTTGAATTAACATCTAATGATGAAATTATAAAACAATATCCTTATTTATTTGATTTAAAAGTGACTTATTCATTAAATGATAATCAGTTAGAATGCCAATGTAAAGTTAAAAATATTGATCAAAAAACAATTTATTTTCAAATTGGTGGTCATCCAGCATTTGCATGTCCATTCATGGATAATGAATCAAGTAATGACTATTATATTGAATTTGAAAAAAATGAAATCTTAGATCAAAAGATAATTGATGTTGAACATAGAGGAATGTCTCATCACACAACATTACTTTTTGATAATGAGAGAAGATTTTTTGTAAGACAAGCATTATTTAACAATGATGCAATTGTTGTAAAAAATATGAAATCTAAATATATTACTTTAAAATCTTTGAATCATGATAAATCATTGCGTTTTTATATGGAAAATTATAATCATTTAGGATTATGGACTAGCAAACATGTTGGCGGACTTTTAGCTATTGAACCATGGGTTGGACATAGTGATTATGTTGATTTTACTGGAGAATTCAAAGATAAAGAAGGTATTGTTGCGTTAGATGTTAATGAAGAATTTGTTTGTAAATTTATTGTTGAAATCAACCAATAGCAACAAATTGCGACTTTCAGTTATGTTAAAATAAATATATGAAAATTAAGATAATTGAAAAGACACATGAATTAGATTTACAGGATGCATTAAATGATTTTATAGAAACAGATCATCCTAATATTCAAAAAATGTATTATTCTGTTGCAATGACTTCTCACAATGGTAATTTAGAATACAGTTTTAGTTGTATGATAGTATATTTAGCATGATGATTTGCCATACTAATATATGGAGGTGAAATCTATTATGGCTAAAGATGTAAGATGTAATGTAGATTCTTGTAAGTATAATTGTGATGGATGTTGTGAAGCAAGTTGTATTAAGGTAGAGAATTGTCATTGTCATAAGGCAAAAGATGTTGCTGAAACTGCATGTGATACATTTGAATTAAAATAAAAGGCTATAATTAGCCTTTTTTCATTATTTAAAGCATGTTATAATAAAAAAGGTGATGATATGAAAAAGAAATTTTTCATATGCTTGATGAGTTTTCTTATTTGTGGATGCTCAACTCATTCTTCAAAAGAGGAAAATCAATTTCAAACATATGATTATATAAAAAATAAGTTAATACAACAAGTTCAATATGATCAGACTATAGATTGTCAAGTTTCACTTATATTTAATAAACTTAGTGATAATTATAGATATGATATTGTTATACATCAACCACAAAAAGATATGTATCATATTACAGCAATGTGTTATGCTAGTGAAGGTCAAGATAAAATATGTCCTAATATTGGTATATTTGATGAACAAGAATATCATTTAAAAAAAGATTATGTAGATAAACAAAATGGTTTTTATAAAGGTATACAATTATCTGGAACTGTGAAGAGAAAACAAAGTATTAAATTATATATAAGCTATTATATTGATTCATCACAAACAAAGAAAATAGAAAAATATATTGAGGTTTTAGAAAAATGAGATTAGATAAATTATTGGCTCATTGTGGCTTTGGTACAAGAAAAGAAGTCAAAGATATTATTAAGAAGGGTTATGTCAGTGTTAACAATCAAATTGTTAAAAAAGATAAAACCCAAGTCGATCCAACGAAAGATGAAATAAAAGTAGATGATGAAAAAGTTGTTTATGAAGAATTTGTTTATTATATGTTAAATAAACCAGCAGGATATGTCAGTGCAACAGAAGATGCATTATATCCAACTGTCGTTGAACTTATTGGTGATTATTATCGTGACGATCTTTTTCCAGTAGGAAGATTAGATATTGATACAGAAGGGTTGCTTATTTTAACAAATGATGGTATTCTTGCACATCAATTGCTTTCACCAAAGAATCATTGTCCTAAAAAATATTATGCAAAAATTAAAGGTATTGTTAATGAAAATGATATCAAGATTTTTTTTGATGGAGTTATTATTGATAATGATTATAAATGTCAGAGTGCATATCTAAAGATTTTATCTTCTGATATAGAAAATAGTGAAGTGGAGATTATTATTTATGAAGGAAAATTTCATCAAATCAAAAAAATGTTTAAAGCTGTTGGAAAAGAAGTTATTTATTTAAAAAGAATTTGCATGAAAAATCTTGCATTAGATGATACACTTACTTTGGGTAGTTATAGACGTTTAACTAGTGAAGAATTAGATAGATTAAAAGACAAATCTGTGCTACAATAGTAGAAAATATCGGGAGGAAAGTATGCGTTTAAGAAATAATCCTAAAGCTAATGAAATTTTAGAAAATCACAAAAATATAGTTGTTATAAACACAAAAGGTTATAAAGGAAGTTGGAAAGATGTTTTTCAAAATAATAATCCTATTTATATCGAAATTGGTATGGGAAAGGGAGATTTTATTATTGAAAATGCAAAAAGGTATCCAAATATTAATTTTATAGGAATAGAGAAATTTCCAAGTGTGTTAGTTGGAGCAATAAAAAAGATGGATAATGAAAGTATCGATTTATCTAATCTGAAATTTATGAAAGAAGATGCTATATTTTTAAATGATGTTTTTGAGGATAAAGAAATTGATCGAATTTATTTAAATTTTAGTGATCCTTGGCCAAAGAAAAAACATGCAAAAAGACGATTGACATCTAAAACTTTTTTACCAATATATCAAAAAATATTGAAAGATCAAGGTGAGTTAATCTTAAAGACAGATAATCGTACTTTATTTGAGTTTTCTTTAATTTCATTTCAACAGTTTCATATGGATTTTCATGATGTATGTTTAGACCTTCATCATAGCGAGGGATATGAAGATAATATACAAACTGAATATGAGAGAAAATTTTCACCATATGGACCTATATATAGAATTGTAACAACTTTTAAAGGAGAGTAAAAATGGAAAATTTAATTGAAATTACAAACTTAGAAGAATATCAAAAGGCTATTCAAGGACATAGTATACTTGTTTTTTCAACAACATGGTGTCCAGATTGTCATTTTTTAAAAACGTTTATTCAACAATTAGTTGAAGATAATCCACAATGGGTATTTTATTATATTGATAGAGATAAAATGGTTGATTTATGTATTGAATTAGAGATTATGGGAATTCCTTCATTTATTGCTTATGATAATGGCAAGGAATTATCACGTTTAGTCAATAAATTGAGAAAAACGCAAGATGAGATTCAAGCATTTATTGATAAAATATAAATAAATTTTTTGAGATAGGAGGAATATATATGTTTAAAAAGTTTTTTATAAAAGATGAAGAAGAGGAAGATATGTTTGAAACAGTTGATCCTGTGCTAGAACAACGCCGTAAAGAAAAATTTAGTACACCTCTTATTTATAATGATGATGTAGAGGGAGAAGAGAAGAAAGAAGAAGTTAAGAAGAAACCAGTTCAAAAAAGTCAACCTGTTGAGTCAACATACCGCATGAGTGAAATTATTTCTCCTATGTCTGGAGTTAAGCAATCATTTGAAACAGAAGTTAAAGTACATAAACCTAAAAAGAAAAAGATAAAAAAAGCAACTGATGAATTGATTCCAATTATAAGTCCTTTTTATGGACCATCAGAAAATATTAAAGAAGAGCAAGAAATAGAAAAGGTTGTTGAAAAAGAAGAACCTAGTGTTGAAAAAAATTTAAGAGATATTGCAGATATTGTTAAAGAGGAACAAGATCAATTGAAAATTATTGAAGAAAGAACTGGAGAGTTTAAATTAGATTTCCATAATGATAGTGAAGACTCTTTTATAGATGAAATTGATGATTCTATGAGTTTAGATGAATTAATGAGTTTATATGAAAAGAAGTTTAAAGATTAATGCAGGGTATAGGAGTAGACATTATTGATCTTGAACGTTTAGATATTAATAAGATTCATTTTATAAAGAGAATTTTAACTGAAAAAGAATATGAGGTATTTTTAAAAATAGATTCACAAAGAAGAAAGTTAGAATTTTTAGGAGGACGTTTTGCTGGAAAAGAAGCTTATATGAAAGCAAAACATGTAGGTTTAGGTAGTATCGATTTTCATGATATTGAGATACTAAATCATTCAGATGGGAGTCCTTATCTTAATGATAATAATGCCCATATTTCCATATCTCATGAAAATAAATATGCAATTGCATTTGTTGTTATTGAAAAGTGAAAAAATTTTCACTTTTTTTCTTAACCAATTTTATAAAATTGGTTAAAAATATTCCAATAATTGTATAATTATTGGACAAAATGATATTATTGATGTTTAATTTTAAAAAAAATATATATTTTTAGCCAATTATTTACCATTTTGTTGTTTTTTGTCAATATGATTTCCATCCTTTATACTTATTTTGAAAGGAGGAAATATTATGTTTAATGAGGTTATTTTAATAGGAAAATTAGTAGATAAACCTTTTTTAAGAGAAACACAGCAGGGAGTAAAGTTAGCAACAATTGTTTTGCAAATAGAAAGACCATATAGAAATAATTTAGGTATACGTGAAAATGATTATATAAATTGTGTTTTATGGAAAAGTATGGCAAGTCAAGTATCTGATTGTTGTGAAATTGGAAGTTTTTTAGGTGTAAAAGGAAGACTACAATCAAGAACCTATGAAAATTCAGAGAATCAAAGTGTAAGTTCAATGGAAGTTAAAGTTGAGCATGTAGAGATTCTTGATAAATATTTTTTTAAAAAGTAGTGATTTCACTACTTTTTTATTTCTTTTTTTAATTGAATTGTGTAAAATAAGAGAGATAAAAAGAAGGGAGTTATATAAATATGAATATAGATCAATCTCATATAAGAAATTTTTCTATTATTGCTCATATTGATCATGGTAAATCAACGTTAGCAGATAGAATTTTGCAATTAACAGGAGCTGTCAGTGATCGTGAAATGAAAGAACAACTCCTTGATAGTATGGATTTAGAAAGAGAACGTGGAATTACAATTAAGTTGAATACTGTTCAATTAAAATATACTGCTAAAAATGGTGAAACTTATTTGTTACATCTTATTGATACACCAGGTCATGTTGATTTTACATATGAGGTTTCTCGTTCTTTGGCAGCCTGTGAGGGAGCAGTTCTTGTTGTAGATGCTGCTCAGGGTGTAGAAGCTCAGACTTTAGCTAATGTTTTTTTAGCATTAGATAACGATTTAGAAATACTTCCAGTTATTAATAAAATAGATTTACCAAGTGCTGATCCTCAAAGAGTTATTCATGAAATTGAAGATATTATTGGATTACCTGCAGATGAAGCACCACTTATTTCAGCAAAAACTGGACTAAATATTGAAGATGTCTTAGAAGATATTGTTAAGAATGTTCCTGCACCTCAAGGAAATATTAACAATCCAACGCAGGCTTTAATTTTTGATTCTTATTATGATAGTTATCGTGGAGTCATTGTATATGTTTGTTTAAAAGAGGGACAGATTCGTGTTGGTGATGAGATTAAGTTTATGGCAACTGGAGCAATCTATGAAGTTATTGAATTAGGTGTTCGTACGCCTAAAGAAGAAAAGAAAGACAAATTAGTGACAGGAGAAGTTGGATGGATTGCTGCATCTATTAAGTCTATCCAAGATGTTCATGTAGGTGATACAATTACAACATTATCTCATGAAGCTACACAACAATTACCAGGGTATAGAAAGTTGAATCCTATGGTATATTGTGGTTTGTATCCTGTTGACAATGCACGATATAAAGATTTAAGAGAGGCTTTAGAAAAAATGAAATTAAGTGACTCTTCTTTGATTTTTGAACCTGAAACATCACAAGCTCTTGGCTTTGGTTTTAGATGTGGCTTTTTAGGATTATTACATATGGATGTTATTGAAGAACGTTTAGAAAGGGAGTTTGACTTAGAACTCATTGCAACAGCTCCTTCTGTTGTATATCACTGTTATCTTACAGATGGATCAATGGTTGAGATTGATAATCCTGCATCACTTCCAACACCACAATACATTGATCATATAGAAGAACCATATGTTAGAGCAGCAATTATGACACCTAATGAATATGTAGGTCCAATTATGGAATTATGTCAAAGTAAAAGAGGAGAATATGATGATATTGAGTATATCGATGATTTACGTCGCAATGTTATTTATTCTATTCCCTTAAGCGAGATTGTGTATGATTTTTTTGATAAATTAAAATCATGTACAAAAGGATATGCTTCGTTTGATTATGAATTGATAGGATACAAAACAAGTCAATTAACAAGAATGGATATTTTATTAAATGGTGATGTTGTAGATGCACTTTCAACAATTGTTCATAAAAGTTTTGCATATAATAGAGGAAGGATTATTTGTGAAAAACTTAAAGAAATTATTCCAAAACAAATGTTTGAAGTTCCTATTCAAGCAGCTATTCAAGGAAAAGTTATAGCAAGAACAAATATCAAAGCTATGCGTAAAAATGTTTTAGCAAAGTGTTATGGTGGAGATATTTCACGTAAGAAAAAACTTTTAGAAAAACAAAAAGAAGGGAAAAAACGTATGAAAGCAGTAGGAAGTGTTGAGATTCCTCAAGAAGCATTTATGGCTATTCTTTCTGTTGATGATGATTAAGGGAATTTTGTGAAATTCTCTTTTTCTTTTGGGTTGATTTACTTTCAATATTGTTTATAATATAATAAGTCAAGGAGGTGCAATAAAATTGAAATCATTTTTCAAAAAAAATCAGATTAGATTTGATGGGACAAAAGAAATTGAAACAAAGATTAAAAATCAAACTGATAATGTCATCTCAAGACGATTTAAAATTTTAATTGTTTCTGTAATAGTATTTGGTCTTATTATTTTATTAAGACTTTTTATGACACAAATTAAGCAAGAAGAGTATTACAAAACAAAACTTGCTCAATATAATACAGATGTTTTTACTGCAGATACTTTTAGGGGAAATATATATGATCGTAATTTAAAACGTTTAGCTTATAATAAGAATGTTAATTGTGCAACATATTATGCTGTAAAGGATATAAAAAAAGAAGAGATAGATGTTATGATTAACTTTTTAATTGATAATATTAAGATTGATATTTCTAAAGTTAGTCGTAGAGATAAAAAAGATTATTTAATTATGAAGGATTCTGAATTTACTGACTCACTTGTTTCTGAAGAAGAAAAAAAGAGATATAGTGATAATGAAAACAGTGATGATATTATTTACGAATTAAGGTTGAATCGTATTACAGATGAAATGTTAGCTGAGAAATTATCTGATTATGATATTAAGTATTACAAACTTTATTATACAATAACAAATTGTACTGTAGGTTCAACAGTTTTAATTGAAGGTTTATCCATTAAAGAGGCAAGCCTTATTGGAGAAAATTCTTCATTATTACGTGGTATACGAGTAACGAACGATTGGCAAAGAGATTATGATTTTGGAAGTAGTTTTAAGGATGTGTTGGGAAGGGTAACGACAAAGAAACAGGGTCTACCAGCCAATATGAAAGACAAATTACTAGCTTTAGATTATAATAATGATTCTCGAGTAGGGGTTAGTGGACTTGAATTACAATATGAAACTCTTTTAACAGGAGATGCAGCAACATATAAAGTAGAATATGATGTTAATGGAAATCCTGTTGTGTCTATTGTTTCTAATGGTTCACAAGGACAAAACTTACGTTTGACTATAGATTGGGAATTACAGGAGGCATTGAGTGAAGCAATTGAACAACAACTCAAATCTCATACAGGTTATGGAAATCGTTTCAATAATCATATTTTTGTAACTCTTATGGATCCAAATAATGGTGATATTATTGCCATGGCAGGGAAAAGACGTGGTAGTGATGGGAAAATTTATGATTACGCTTCTGGAAATTATTTATATGCTATGGAAATGGGATCTACTGTTAAAGGCGGAACAATTTATATGGCATTTAAAAACAATATTATTAAAAAAGGAACAGTTTATCATGATGCACCTATTAAAATTGCTGGAACACCAACAAAGAAATCATGGAAAAACCTTGGTAATGTTAATGAAGTACAAGCATTAGCCCAATCTTCAAATGTTTATATGTTTCAAATAGCTATGAAACTTGGTGGAGGAAAATATGAATATGATAAACCATTAAGTATTGATTTAGGAGCATTTGATGTTCTAAGAGAAGCATATGGAGAACTTGGTTTAGGTGTTCGTACAGAATTAGATGTACCAAGTGAAGAGTTAGGATACAGAGGAGATAATCCAAGTGGTGGTAACTTACTTGACTTTGCTATCGGACAATATGATAGTTATACAACTGTTCAATTAGCACAATATGTTTCAACAATTGCTAATGGTGGAAAAAGAATACAACCACATCTTTTCTTAGAATCATTTACAGAAGATGAAGAAAATAATTATGTTTCTCTTTATCAACATAAGATAAGGATACTAGACGATGTTTCAAATAACAAAATAGCATTTGAGCAAATTCAAAAAGGTTTTAGAGAATGTATTTTGACAGGAACAGGAAGATCAGTTAATGGCTCATATCAGCCTGCTGGTAAAACTGGAACTGCTCAAAAAATAGATTATGCAAGTAATAAGGATTATCCAAATCACTTATTTGTAGGATATGCTCCTTATGATAAACCAGTTATATCTGTAGCTTGTGCTGCTGAAAGACAGGAAAGTAGTAGTGGTGAATCTTGTAAACCTTTAGCAAAATTAGCATTTCAAAAATACTTTGATAAATATGGTGTAAAAAGTGAATAAAAAATGTAGCATTTTTAATAACTTTATGCTATGATAGTATGGCGAAGTTATGATGGAGGTGTAAACAATGAGAGAAAACATCATTTTAAAATGTACTGAATGTGGTGAAGAAAATTATATTAATACTAAAAATAAAAGAAATCATCCAGAAAGAATGGAAGTTAAAAAATACTGTTCTAGATGTAATAAAAAAACAACTCATAAAGAAAAAAAATAAGCCTGCTATGGCTTTTTTCTTTTATACAGTAAGGGGAAATTAATATGATAAAAAAACTAATTGTTGGAAATATGCAAACAAATTGTTATGTTTTGTATAATGATAATCATCAATGTATTATTGTAGATCCTGGTGATCAAGGCCAAAAGATTTCTAAATATATTGATGAAAATGAATTAAAGTTATTAGCAATTCTTTTAACCCATGGACATTTCGATCATATAGGAGCAGTAGATTATTTATATCAAAAGTATCATTGTCCTATTTATACACATCAAGAAACCTTGCCACTTTTACATCAATCAAAATTGAACTTATCTTCTTTTGAGATCCCTTTTGTTGTAGATTCACCAATTAAGATAGCAGATACTCAACTTCAAATAGGTTCATTTCAATTCGTTTGGATGTTATTAGAGGGACATTGTCAAGGAAGTAGTATGATTTATTATCCAGCTGAAGATATTTTATTTAGTGGTGATGTCTTATTTAAAGGTTCAATAGGAAGGTATGATTTTCCAACATCTTCTCATTTTGAAACAAAAAAGAGTTTAGAAGTTATAAAAAATTTGAATTTTGAAGCTAAGATTTTACCAGGGCATGGGGAAGAATCAACACTTACATATGAAAAAAAATATAATCCTTATTTAAAGTCATAAAAATTATGACTTTTTTTATTTTCTTGAAGAAAAATACGAATAAAAAGTGAATATATAAAGTAGGAGGGTTGTTATGGATGAATTATTTGAGAAAATTTTTTTTAGAGCAATACAAAAGCATACAACAGATATACATATGATTTTAAAGGAAAAGTTATCAATTCGATTTCGAGTCTTAGGCGAGTTGATTGATTATGATGAACTGGAGCATGACTATGGAAGTAAACTGCTAAATTACTTAAAGTATAAGGCTTCTATTAATACAAATTATAGATTATTACCTCAAACTGGTCAATTTTCCATTGTTTACAAGAAAAAAGAATATTATTTAAGAGTTTCTTTTTTACCATCTACTAATTTTGAAAGTATTGTTATACGTATACTTAACAATCATGATCCATTAACTATTGATCAGATTTCTTATTTATCTGAAATTTCTTCATTTCTTCATAAAGTTCCTTACTTTTCATCAGGACTTATTCTTATAAGTGGAGCAACAGGCTCAGGGAAGTCAACAACCCTCTATACTATTCTTGATGAAATTATAAGAACTCAGAGGAAGAATATTATAACAATAGAAGATCCAATAGAAATGAGAAAGGAACATTGTTTACAAATAGAATTAAATGATAAATTAGGAATAACCTATGAAAATACTCTTAAACAAATTCTGAGGCATGATCCAGATGTTATTATGATTGGAGAAATAAGAGATAGTCAAACTGCTCAGATAGCTTTGACTTGTGCGTTGACTGGACATCTTGTATTAACAACGATACATGCAAGTAATGCTTTTTTAGCATTAAAAAGATTTGAAAATTTAGGTGTTTCTAAATTAGATATTGAAGATGTAGTCATTGCTTCTTTAGCTCAAAAGATAAAATATGATCATCATAATAATGAAGTTATTATTTTGGCTGAATTGATGAAAAAAAAGAATATTATTGAATATTCTCAAAATCAAAATATTCAATATAACACATTTATTAATAATGCTAGAAAATTGATTGAGGAGAAAAAATATGATCAAGAATTATTTGAGGAAATAGGATATGAATAAAAATATATTATTTTTAGAAAATTTTTATACTTTATTGAATGCAGGCTATAGTGTAGAAGAAACGCTAGAGTTATGTAAAAATATTATAGATATTTCTATTGTTGATCAATTAATAGGTAATTTAAAATCTGGTGATGATATCTACTCCTGTATTTTAAGTGCACCATTTCCTAAGATTTTCAAAGAGTATTTCTCATTTTATCAAACAAAGAATTGTTTATCTGACGCAATTGAAAAAAGTTTAAAAGTTTATCAAACAAAAGAAAATTTTCAAAATCAATTAAAATCTAAAATGACTTATCCTTGTGTTTTATTACTTTTTCTATTCTTTTTTTCGATTTTTGTAGTTGCCATACTATTACCAAACGTTAATCATTTATTTGAATCTTTTGATATTCAAAAAAGCTTATTTACACAATTTCTTTTTTTAATTTTTCATATTTTTCCTGTTTTTATTCTAATCTTGTTTATAGTATTTATTTTTTTAATTATACGATTGTTATATGGACTCAAATATAAGAAGTTTAAGATTATTGAACATTATTTAGAATTTCCTATAATATCAACTATTTTACAAAAATATTTTTCATTAAAATTTGCTGTATATTACCATGAATTAGCTATGGAAGATATGGATAGTGCAATGATTATTGATGTATTAAATAAACAGATGAATGAGAGTGATATTAAAATTGTTTTATATGAAATGAATAATCGAATGTTGGAAGGAGAAGCTATTGAAACATTGTTAGAGGATTTTGAGTATTTAGATCATTTGTTTTTAATATTTTTTAAAATGTATATTAAGAATCCTCAACAATATCAATCAATTGAACATTATATACAATTAACTTATCAAGAAATTGATTATTGGATTTCACAATTTATAAAATATTTTGTACCTTGCGTTTATGCTTTTGTTGCTTTGTTTGTTATTACAATTTACATTTCAATTATTATTCCAATGATGAATGTTGTTTCTGAAATTTAAGAGAGGAGAACTTACATGAATAAAAAAGGTTTTACATTAATAGAGATGATCTTCTGAATTTTTGTTAATTTAAAAAAGTATTGAATTAATCAATACTTTTTATGTCATGTTATAGATTTTATTAAAATTTGTCATCAAATTGTTAAAAATAGAGCCTAAATATGTACAAAATAATGTCTAAATTAATTCAATAGTGGCTTTATATGTTCGTTATATTTTTCTAACAATTCACGTTTTTTCTGATCACTCAAATGAGCGTAGACACTATCTGTCACATCTGATCCAACAGCATGACCAATCAATTTTTGCAGCATTGCTAAATCTGCATTGTTCTCATATCTATTAACTGTAGCAAAGTAATGTCTTAGCTGATGAAAAGATAAACTCTTATCATATTTCTTGTTAAACTTCTTCATGTAATCCTGCATAGCTCGAGGATCTAGTCTGTCTTTATCTTCTCTGGTTAGCAGTGAAGAGGGGAGATAACCAAAAAAATCAACTGTCATACTTTTCCATTCAAGCAATTTATTTTTCATATCTTGATCAAAAGGATAATCCCTCCTTGAGTATTGGTTTTTCATTTCAGTATTCATAACTTTAGACATGTAATCATAACTTTGTCTAAATTCAAATTTCATTTCTTCAAAGTTTATATTATTCCAATCTAGGGCGTAAACCTCTCCAATCCTTGCTCCTGTAACCAGTCCGATGTCAAAAGCGAGCAGGTGTCCTTGTATTTCATACATACTTACTTTATATCGTTTGTCTTTTCCACATTCGTTGACTTTACTCAACATATAATTTCTAAATAGCTTCAAATCTTCATTTTCAGGCATTTTAGTTTTCCTTAAGGTTTTCTTACGTCCTTTCGGGTAAACGAGTAGCTCGCAAGGATTTTCGCTTATATATCCGTGCCTACGAGCAGTAATGAATAACTTCCTAAGAAGGGAACAATTATGTTCATAAACGCTACTATATGTATTTTTGTTCCAGTCATTCACAACTTCTTGCAATTCATTTAATTTAATTGTTTTGATAAATCTATTTCCTAATAGTGGCTTTATATACTTATTGTATCTATTATTAGTATCACGTTTAGTTGCATTAGATTGATGATTATAATCTTTCAGCATTAGATTAAAGATATCATCTAAAGATTTTTTATCATTCTCACGAGAGGGAACAATACCCTTTTCTGAATATTCTTTATATGCAATAAGTCCATCATTAAAAGCTTCTTCATAACTTAGATATCCACTCTTTGATTTCATATGTCTGCCTTTGGCATCATAATAATAGAAATACCAGGTATATGTTAAATCGTGTTTTTTAGATTTGCGTTCTAATATTTTTACTGGATAATTTGACATTGCTATTTACCTCGTTTTCATTTGATGTATATTTTTTGATAATAAAATTAATACTTTAAAATTTAGAATAAATCTAAAAAATATCTGTTTTAATATTGTTACAATATCATTACATACCCATTAGATAATTTTTTGATTTAGTAATTTCATAAAATTTGTTGCAAAAATGACATGTTATGTATATAATATTATTGAAAAAGATATAATATATAAGGAACCTTATTACTAGTTTCCTTTTTATAGCTCATTTACCTAGGGTAAAAGGAGATTCTGGAGACGTCATCGTATGATGGCGTTTTCTGTTTCTTGAGCCTTTTTATAGTATTCCAATTGGTCATGAAAAGCATGACTGTATGTTAATGGGTATGCAGATACTAGAACAAAATATTTTACTCTTTCCTCTAAAATGACAAGATATTTTTCACTTTTTAGTAAAAGTGAATATCGAAATGTATTTCTATATTGCTTTTTCCATATACAATAATTATCACAATTTCCAAGACAATTACATTCCGTGTTATCTATCATAGCTTTTGGCCATTTTATACGTTCACATCGTCTAAAATCAGGGACTCTTTCTTCTATATCTCTATAATGTCCACATGTTATGTGAAAATAACTTTCATATTTTCCATTATAAATAGGATGTTTTCTAGGCAAAACAGGTTTACCCATAAATACAGGATTAGAATTTAAAAAGTGATCAGAGAATATATTATATAAATAATTTTCATACAAATTCCAATCTCCATTAAAATCTTTAAGTTCAATTATTTCTGGGATCCATGAGCATTTATTTTCCATAATCTGCCTCCCAAGCTAACAAATTGATTTTTCTTTCTTTAGAAAGAGTAGTACGTGTTAGAGAATAACCACTAAGTTCTTTAATATGATTACAAATAGCTTGTTTAGCACTTCCAATATTTTCGTCATTTGGAAAAATTCTATTTGCATATGCCATAGCTCCAACAAATATATCTACAAGTTGCATAATTTGAACTTCATGTGATCTAATTGGTTGTATTTTTCTTATAACTCTTGCATTAAAGTCATATTGTGAATGTCTAATAACTTCTAAAAGTTTTTGTGATTTTTGATATGAATTTGTATCTTTGATATCTATATAAATGTTGTGTGAGTCAAAAGGATGAAGAATAGTTTTTAGCATATTAAAATACATTTTATAGTACCACTCATCATGTGTTTGATTATATAATTTATGGTTTAATTTTTGTTTATCTTTAATAATTACACATCTAAAGGATAAATCGTCATCTTGAAAAAAATAATCTATTAAATCAATATACAGTCTTATATTTGCTGGACTAATTTTTGTCCATTTTACTTCAGAATTTATACTAATATGATTCTTTTCTTTAATACGAATGATATTTTTGTTTATTTCCTTTATTTTATCTTTTGCACAATATATTGCACCAATAGTCATAGAATTACTTTTATCATGTTCTAAATGGCAGCTTTCATCACAATATATATTATATTCCATGTTCCAAATTCCTCCTTTAAAAATTATTTAATGAATACCATATCTCTAAAGGTATTCCTTTTTCTTTTACAATAAAATCAAAATTTCCTATGTCCTGTAAATCTTCTTTGTTTAGATCAGAGAAGAGTAGGCAACAGGCGAATTTATTTGCTTCACGTTCTAATCTTCCTTTATACATTCCTTTTAGAAAGTAAAAACTTATACTCTCGTCGTGATGAAGAATGTAATGCCCGATTTCATGGGCAATCAAAAAATTCTCATATCTATAATCTAATCCATTTTTGAGAAATATAGAAAAATGATTATTGTAGTTTTTAATCAAACAAGATTCTGTTCTTTTGTTTTTGAAGTTTTTATGATTTAAATCAATGTTTAAAATATCAGCTAATTCTCTAACATTAGATGTTCCATACTTAGAAATTAAATCTTCAGATGTCTTTAAAATTGTATTCATAATACAGCACTCCTTATATTTTATTTCTTGTGCTTTTTTGCCATGATTCTCAACATGTCAGCCACATCTTCCGCCATATCCATAATTTCATCATCTTCCATCAGTTCCAAGTCATATCCTCCAAAATTTGCAATCATAGGTTGTTCAAGAATAAACTTAATAGCATCTTGAGGTGTTTCAAAGTATTCTGGAATATTAGAATTAGAATCATAATTATTTTTTTCAGGTATATATCCACTAATCTGTAATAAAGTATCTAATGATATATTCATTGCATTGCTAATTTGTTTTAGCGTTTCAATAGTAGGAGATACAGGTTTACTTGTCCTTGGATCTATACCGTTTTCTAATTTGTTTAAATAAGTATGACTAATGCCTAAATATTCTGAAAAATCTCTTAAACTCATGTTTTTTTTCTTTCTCTCTTTTCTTAAAAATTCTCCTAGCTTGTTATCCATGTATAACACCTCCTACATAAAATGTAATACATAGTATACATTTTATCAACAAAAAAATAGTAAAATTATGTATTTCATAGTTGACATCATTTGTAAACCATAGTATACTTAAATTGTGGAAACAATGGTTTACACAGAAAGGAGAAAATATGAAAAATAGAATTAAAGAATTTAGAATAAAACAAAAAATGAGTCAAAATGATCTTGCTATAAAAGCTGGATTAACTCGACCATATATTTCTAAATTAGAAAATAATGAAGTAGATGTGATTAAGAGTAATACTATGCTTGCTATTTCTAATGCATTAAAAAAACCTATAAACTCTATTTTTTTTAATGATGAGTAAACCATAGTTTACTAAAGCACAACTTCATAATATCATATTTATGAAGTGTATGAATTTGAATTTCTCATTTGAACGCCGTATAAACGGAGTTTAAGTGAAAAATGTAAAAAAAGTTATTTGCAACAAAATGAATAGGAGGAGAAGTATGGAAAAAGAGATTATGATTAAAATTAATAATGACTCATTGGATGAAACATTAGAAAAAACGAAACGACTTGTTGAACTTTTGAAAGAAGTTGAACAAATTATCGAATCGCTTTTTCAAAATAATAATTAGAAACCAAGCTGTCTTGATACATATTGAGAAGTAGCTTCATTTAACATATCTTCCCAGTTGTCAAATTTTGTACTTGCTGCAATGTGTTCGTCAAATTCTTTGTCTGGGATTGCTTCAAAGTCTTCATTGGTTTCAACACTAAAGCCGCCAGCACTAAGCAATTCATCAATAGAGGAAAAAGAAGTATATTTTTGCATAAATGATTTTGTAAACAATTCTTCAAAAGAAACTTGTTTTGTTTGATTTAGTTTTTCTGCATTTCTTTGCAATTGTTTTAATTCTTTTTCTAACTTATCAAGACCTTTGACTTTTATTCCTGATTTAGACATATAATTTCACCTCACTTTCAACTTTTAATTATAATTTAAGGTTTTTGTTAAAGTGAGGAGAATGTACAAAATGCAGCTTTCTTGTACAAGATGCAAATTATGATGAAAAAAGATGAAATAAATATAAGTTTGTTCTCTCTAAGCAGGTAGTCTTCTATCTCCAAATATAAATCCAAACAATTAAGGGTACCTGCTTAGAGAGAACGAGCAAAAAGAAAGGAGAGCAGAATGAAAACAAATAAAAAAAAGTCTTTAAGACTTACACCAGAAGTAACAATTGCTTTTATTTTATCTGTATCAGCATTGATACTTTCTATAGTATCCCTGCTTGTATCAATAAACTGATGATTGCTACAACAAGTGCAATGGTGGCTATTATGATACTTAAAATAGAAATCACCCTATTAAAGATTGTATCTTTTCTTTGTGATTCAATGTATCGTTCAAAGTCTCCACGCATTCCTGTTGGATCAGAAATTGCTCTTTGTAAGTCTTCAACTTGTTGTTTTGTTAGTTTTTTCATTATTTTATACCTCCTAAGGAGATTATAACACAAAGGAAAGGGGTGAAGCGAATGCAAATAAATGAAACTGTGAGAATTGAAAAATCATCTGTTGTTTTACAAAGAGGTATTGATTTCAATGATGAGGATTTGGAACTGGGTGAGTTTGCAGGTCAAATCAAAATTAGTGAAGACAGATTGCAAGAGATTGCTAAATCCAATGGTTTTGACAGATGTAGCAAATGTAAAAATCTAATGGATTTCAATCAGGAATTTGTGAATGCAAAGTTTATTAAAAATCTTGAATAGAAAGGAGAGTGATTGTTATGGCTAGACCATCAGCAAATCAGCAACTAGCAGAGGTAATAGAACAAATGAATACAGCAGCTAGAATGCAAGATCCATTATGTTATTTCTCAGCAGAAGAAGTTTCTAAATGGTTTTTAAATTCGCCGAGTCGAAAGTTAATTGATTATGCTAGAGAGTTTGGACTAATCAAGTATAAAAAGATTGGTCAAGAATATCGTTATAATCGACAAATGGTTAATGATTTTCTTAAAATCATTGGAAATCATGAACTTAAAAACAGAGACGATTGTAAAAAGATTGCTGAAGAATTAAAGAAAGCCACTGCGGACACAGTGACTCAAAACAATTAATCTATTAAATTAATCATCTATATTTTAGATGATTAGGAAAGGAAAAGCAAGTATGGAAAACGTATTATTTTCAATGTCTCGTGCTTATTTACAACATAAGAAAATGGAATGTCTAGAAGAGCATGGAAAATATATTCAAAATGATGAGTTTAAAATAGCAATTATAAGTTTAGAAAAATATGAGAATTATTCAGAAAAATATGATTTTATTGATGACTTGTTTTGGAAGAAATATGACATGAATTATGAAAGGATAAAGAGATTATGCAAAAAAGAACATTGATCATACTGTTTGCCATATTCATTCTTTCAATGATTATTGGAGTAACAACATATGATGGTTCAATCAAAGGAACTCAACTCTTATGGTTGCTTACTCTTATGTTGGAATATGTGTATTTAGATTATGAGGTGAACAAAGATGAAAATTAGTAGACCAGATTTGATATGGAAAGATGAATATGAAGGACCATTAACAAGGGAAAAGGCATATCCATATGTGGTAGCCACAAGTATAGCAATTTTAATTATTTTATTAAGCATAAAGTTTGTTTATTAAGGAATAGGAGGATTTAGAATGAAACTATTAAATATGAAACTTGAGAATTTTCAAGGCATCAAGCACTTAGAGCTAAATTTTAACGGATTGAACAAATCAATTCATGGTGACAACGCGACAGGAAAGACAACAATTGCCAATGCACAAGCATGGTTATTAACTGGCAAATCATCGGACAACAGAAAAAACTATACTCCAAAGACAGAAAATGCACATGGATTGGAACATTCAGTTGAATGTACATATTCAACTGAAAATGGAATTATCATATTGAAGAAAGTTCTTAAAGAAAAATATACAAAGAAACGAGGTTCAACAACTGCCGAGTTTAGTGGTCATGTTGTTGAATATTACAAAGATGGAGTACCAGTCAAAGAAAAGGAATTCAATGACTATTTGATTGCTACATTTAGGAATTTAGAAAACATTCAATTGCTAAGCAATATTTTCTACTTTGCAGAGGTCATGAAGTGGGATAAGAGAAGACAACTCTTGATTGATATGTGTGGTGACTATTCAGATGACTACATCATTGCTAGCAATCCTGATTTGATTGATTTGAAGAATATTCTTCGAAAAGATGGAACCGCTGATCAATATCATACCGTCGATGATTTTATGAAGATGACAAAGGAACGCATGAAGAAGACAAATAGTGAAATGCAGTCTATTCCTGCAAGAATCGATGAAGCAACAAGAGCTATTCCTAATATTAGCAATCTTAGCAAAGAGGATCTAGAGCAAAAGTTGCATGGTAACAATTCAAGAATAGATTTGCTTATAAAAGAAAAGATAACTCTTGATTCATCAGATGATGAACAAAAAAAGAAAGATGAATTGATCAGGGATATTCAGACGCAAATCAAGGAAGCACGTATTGATCATCAAAATGAGTTTTCAAATAAGGCAGGTGCTGTCCAAAATAAAATCAATGAGATTTCTTCTCAAGTCAATGATATTCAGATGAAAATTTCAAATGTGAAAAGACGTATCAGAAATGCTGAAAATGATTTGAACTATATGACTAATAGGAGAAATCAACTATTAGATGAATATAAAGAAGTCCAAGCAAAAGAATGGGATACTTTAAAAGAAATATGTCCTACATGTGGCAGAGTATTACCTGCAGATAGGGTTGACGAGTTGAAAGCAAAATTCAATCTTGATAAATCCAAGAAGCTCGAAGAAATCAATAAGTCAGGTCAAGCAGTTTCTAAAACTGCTATCCAAGAGCAACAATCGTTGATTGATGAGCTCAATAAGGAAAAAGATGCATTAGGAGCAGATTTCATTCTCAAAAAGCAGAAATTAAGCGAATTGGAGCAATCAAAACCTAAAATGGAGCCGTTTGAAGGCACTGAAACTTATAAGGTTCTTCAGGATAAATTAAATAATGCAAACAGCATGTCAGTAAGCCGTATCAATGCAGAAAGAATTGCAAATATCGATAAAGAAATACATGCATTAGAAGATTCAAATCAAAACATTCAAGAGGACATCAGCAAGTTTTCAACTACTGATTATCAGAACAGAAGAATCGATGAATTGAAGGATGCACAAAAAAAGTTGAGTGCCAGCTATGAAAAGATGGAATCAGAAATCTATTTATGCGAACAGTTCATCAAGGCAAAAGTCAATATGATTACAGAAAATATCAATGAGAAGTTTGAAAACGTGTCTTTTAAATTGTTTGATGTTCAAATCAATGGCGGTTTAAAGGAATGCTGTGAGGTCATGGTACCAACACCAGGAGGTGCAATGGTTCCTTATTCAACTGCAGCCAACAAGGCAGCTACATTCAATGCAGGACTAGAAATAGTAGATGTATTCCAAAAATATTTAGGAATTGAAATACCTATATTCATAGACAATGCAGAAAGTGTCACAGAACTCAAACAAATTGACTCGCAGGTAATCAGATTAGTAGTAGATAAGAATTATAAAGAATTGACAATGATGGAGGATTAGAAAATGGATAACAAAAAGAATGAAGCTACACATGCTGTAGCAAAAGCGAACAAAGGTTTTAGCGCAATCATGATGGGAGAGGTTGATAAGATAGCACAATATTCAGGAAGTGCATTATCTGTAAAGGACAGAAGCTTTGCGCAGGATATTATTTTGTCAACCTATAAAAGAATGATTGAAGAAAACATAAATCCCAATGATGTGAATTTTATAGGATGCAATTTCCCAGGTCAGGTCAAAAGATATGCCCGTTTGGGATTGTCGCTTAATGAAAATGAAATATGGCTAGATATTAGAAACAATTCAAAAGCAAACAAGAAAGATATAAATATCAAGATTCAATATCAGGGTGAAGAAAAACTACTTACAAAATTCTGTCAAAAAAATAATGGAGTCATCAACATCATTAAAGATGTCATCATGGAAGGTGAAGAAGTTGTGACTTCTCGTGATTTCAAGACAGGAAATTATGTGATATCTGATCATAAGATTCCTGATATTCTACATAGAAATATCAATAGTGCAAATAAGGAGAGTGTCATTGGTGCATATGCCATCGCCTATCATAAAGATGGAACTCAGACAGCAGTGATTATTGACAAAGATAGGATTGAACGCGCTATGAAAGCGGCGCAAACCAAAATTATATGGACGGCAGATTATAAAAAAATGGTCCTAAAGACTGTTGTTCATGAACTTTATAAGGAACTCGCTAAATTCAATGTCATTCCTGATGAACTACTTAATGATTATCGAGAAATGGTCTTGAACAAAGATGAAGTTCAAGTAGAAATCAATGCAAATGCAAACAGTGAAGTTTTTGAAGCGGATTTCGATATAAAAGATGATCAACCATCACATCAAATCGAACAGGAATCTGCAAGTCCTACAGTCAATATGGAAACTGGAGAAGTTTTAAAAGAAAAAGATTCTGTTAAACGAGATCAATATACATATCAACAGCAATCACTAGAGGAACCATTCTAATGGAAATCAAGTGTATTGGAAGTGGAAGCAAAGGTAATGCCTATCTTGTCAATGATGGGCATTCCACTTTATTAATCGAGTGTGGTGTTCAATTTAAAAAAATCCAACAGGCTTGTGGATTCAAAACTAATAAGATATTGGCTTGTTTGATTACTCATGAACATAAGGACCATTGCTTATGTGTTAAAGAGATCCTTAAAAGAGGAATTCAAGTTGTATGTACAAAAGGTACTGCATTTGCATTAGGAATAGAAAGTCATCCATATGTTCTAACAGTCAAATATGGCCATGTTTATAGTTTTGGGAATTTAACAGCAATAGCGTTTGAAACACAGCATGATGCCATTGAACCATGTGGATTTATGATTGATGATATGTCAGATTATATATCAACATTAGACAATAAGCGCATACCAAAACAGAGGCTTATTTATCTCACTGATTCATATTACTGCAGATACAGATTCAAATATGTGACGGATATCATGATTGAATGCAATTATGATGATATATCATTGATCAACAGTGATGATAATTTATCCTTAAGAAAGCGTGTGTTGAAATCACACATGAGTTTGGAAAATTGTATTGAATTTCTTAAACTAAATGACTTAAGCAAAGTTGACTGTATTCACTTGATACATCTAAGTGACAGGAACAGTGATGAAGAGAGAATGAAAAGAAAAGTGGCAGAAGCTACAGGTAAGAGGGTAGTAGTGTTTTGAAAAAGATAGAAAGGAGTTGAGACAATGAATGGATACGATAAAGGCTATATAACATTATATCGAAAGTTCAAGAACTGGCGGTATTACAAAAACGACAATATTAAGTCTGTATTTATTCATTGTCTTCTTTCTGCTTCTTGGAAAGATGAAGTTATCACAGAATATAAAGGTCGTTCTATCAATCCACCTATAACCATTAAAAAAGGAAGTTTTATAACTTCAAGGAGTAGATTGTGCAAAGAACTTGGAAAAACTGATATGGAAATTCGTTATGCTTTAGACAAATTAAGTACAACCAACAAAAATACCAACAGTTGTACCAAGGAAATTACTCTCACTACAACCAAGTTATATACTGTGATAAGTATTGATAGTTACAAGGATTTTCAGCCTTTTTTAAAAATGCTACAACCAAGTGATAATGGTGTTGAACAACCAAGTAAACAACCAAGTGAACAACCACATATTAATAAAGATATAAATAATAAAGATATAAAAGATAAAAAAGATATAAAAGATAAAAGCACTGACGTGCATTTTAGAAATCTTAATTCTTTAACTATTAAGTTATTAAAGAGTGGCTATATCGATGAAAGTGAAGTACCAGAAACATACAATCTTCTGTTTGAGGAATATCTTGAGGAATATGACTATTCACATTTGAATGTCGTTGTTGGCTACATACTCAAGAGAGCCAATCCAAACAGGATAAAGAACAAGTATTCTTATTTAAAGAAAGCCATTAATTCAAATCTCAAGAAGCTGGAGCAGCTTAAGCAGAAACAGAATGAAGATGATTATATAGGTGAACCGACACCAGATGCAAAGAAGCGTTTGTCCGAGCTGTTAGACAAGTTAGATATTTAGAAAGGAATGATAATTTTGAAATATCACAAATATAGAAATGAAAAGGTCAAATATGATGGTCACACATTCGACAGCCAGAAAGAATGCCAGAGATACATAGATTTAAAACTTCTGCAGAGGGTAGGAGAAATACGTGATCTAAGACTACAGTATAAGTTCATTTTGCAGGACGGGTACGTATTTCAAGGCAAGAAGATTCAAGCAATTACATACATTGCCGATTTTGTTTACTGGGATGTAGGAAAAGGCTGCATGATAGTAGAGGATGTCAAAGGATTTAAAACAGATATCTACAAATTAAAAAAGAAATTGTTTGAGTACAGATATGGAATCCCAATCCAAGAAATCTAAAAATGCTCAAATTTCAATTTTAAGAGGCTTTTATCAAAATTACGAGTCTTAATCAAAATAACAATAAAAACAGAACCAAGAGGAGGAATAACTTAAAATGAAAGGGTTAAAACAGGCAACAAAGATTAGAATTGCCAAATCAAATAAACAGATGTATGCATTCTGTGATCTTGCATTCAAAATCATGAAGGAAGATCCACAGGTAAAATTAATCAATCTTCAAAAGAAGATTTATCTTGTAGGGATACATCATGCCATGAAGATATTTATGAAGAGGGTTAGTGAGTTCATGGAAGAAGTTCTCTTTGAAGATGCAGGATATTATCATTTGAGCAAGAATGCTGATAACAGCTATGAACTCGCATTTGATAAGAATATCATGTTCAATGCAAAGGATTTGACATATGACTTCAAGGAATCGCTCATCATTGAAAAGATAGATAACATTATTGAGAATATGGAAGCACCTGATATATGTGAGTTCACGAAAGTTTGTGAATTAAAGGTTGCTACAATTGCAACAACATTAGGTCTATGGATAAAAGATGATGATGTAAAGCTGCTTAAAGTATTATCGCCAGTTACAGGCTACAGATATGAGAATATGCTCATTCTTGAAAACAGAGTGGAAAGCAGTCTGGACGAACTTATCTATACATATCTCATCATGAACTTTGATAATAATGTGACTGTACCAAATGTACACAAGGAAGAACAGATGTCCTTTGATGATATGGAACAGATCAAAAATAATCCATCAATGATTGAGGACTGTGATTCATATTACATTGAAGAAAAGGATATTGATGAAAATGTACAAGAAAGCAATGAATGTGATGATATTTATTTTGAAGATGATATTTCACAACCTGGAGTAGATATTGAAGATGAAGTCAGTCAGATGGCTCCAAATGATGTACAAAACAAAGTGGAATCATGGATGAATGGACCAACATTTTAAGAAAGGATGAAAAATAATATGCGAATACATGAATTAAAAACTGAAACAAAGTATTTTGAAGAACATTTGAATGGCAATAAAAATTTTGAAGTACGTTTTAATGATCGTTCTTTTAAAAAAGACGATATTCTTGTACTTAGTGAATACAATGATGGCATATATACAGGAAGACAGCTATATGTTCAAGTTACATATATCCTAGATAATCCTAATTATTGTAAAGATGGGTATGTAATTATGAGTACTATACATTTAAAGATATTAGATGGAATAGTGAAACAATAAAAATGTTAAGAAATGTTAAGGTTTTATCGTTAATGGACTGATTAAGACCGATTTGGAGCGAAAAGGAGTGATTAAAAATAGAACTTAAAGAATTATGCGAAAAGACACTAAAACTATTTGATATTGATGATATTAGAAGTTTAAGAAATCAGTTATATAAAGTAACCATGAATCATGATGTAGATAAGTTAAGAAGGTTTAAAGAAATAATAAATGATGATTTATCGGTTGACTGGTTGCAAAAGATTTTTCAATATTATGAGGCTGACAGGAAAGAAAAAATGCAAGATTATACTCCAATAACTCTTGCAAAATTTGTTGGAAAACTCGCTAAGCACAAAGATATTATCGATATGTGTGCTGGAAGTGGAGCGCTAACGATTCAAAAGTGGAATCTAGATCATGATTGTAAATTTATACTATATGAATTCGATGAGAATGTAATTCCTTATCTTTTGTTTAATTTGACAATCAGAAATATTGAAGCTGAAGTTTTTCAAATGGATGTGTTGTCTCAAGACGTATTTAGAGAATATAAACTAATCAAAAGCGAAGAATTTAGCAAAGTTGAGGTGACTAAATGATTACAACAATCTCAAATCCACCATATAACATGAAATGGGAAGAACCAATATTTGCTCAAACACAAGAACGTTTTTCCCATACAGAAGTTCCACCAGAAAGTAATGCGAATTTAGCATTTGTATTAACAGCATTAGATGAAAGTGATAGATGTATATTTATATTGCCATGTGGTGTTTTATCTTCCAACAACAAAAAAGAAAAGGAAATTATGAAGTATTTGATTGAATCTAATTTTATAGAAGCTGTTATCGTTTGTCCTGATAAAATGTTTGAAGCAACAAATATACCAACATGTATTATCGTATTTGATAAACATAAAACAACTTCAACAATAGAACTTCTTGATATGAGAAATAAATATGAAATAGAAGTAAGAGAACAAAATGGACAATTTGGTGGAAACAGTCATACAAATAGAACTTATAAAAAAGAAGTCAAAGCATTTACTGATCAGATAATGAATGAAGCCATTTTTTGCATTGAAGAAAGAAAAAATATTGCTGAATATTGCAAATCCGTATCTATTGAAGATGTGAAGAAACACGATTATATATTAATTCCAAGTAGATATATTGATTTTGTTGAACAAGAAACTTTACATAGAGAATATAAAGATATTGTTAATGATTTGAATAGAGTTATTAGAGAAAAAAATAACTGTAAATTAACGATAAATGAGACATTAGCCAAAAACTTAGGATTTGATATAGAACTATATAAGCAGGATCATATACAAGATAAAGAATTGAATGATCTTATAAAACAATTATCAGGAGAAAAGATAGAGAAACACAATTATTTTTCTACAACAAAAAACAAAAATGAAATTAAATTTGAAAACAATAGTAAAGAACAGCTATCAAGTGTATTGATAATGATATTTAATATGTGGAAACAACATTTATATTATTTGAACATTGAAGAAAATAGGTATTTAGCAGAGTTACGTGATGCTTTGTTGCCTGATTTAATGAGTGGAAAGATTGATATAGGAGGAAATAAATAGTGAATAAATATCAAGAAGCGTTAGATAGAATTATGAATGATGATTACGATTTTCCTAATGATTATTATGGTGAAGATAGAGCCACTGCAATGGAACGAGACGAAGAAACTTTACAAAAATTAATTGAAAGAGCAACACCTAAGAAACCTTTACATGAGGTGATGTTATTTTGTGATGAGTATATTGAAACAAGATTATGTCCTAATTGTAATGAAAATTTGCCATTTAAATGCAATTACTGTATGGATTGTGGACAATCACTAGATTGGGGTGATGAAGAATGACAGCAGAAAAGATGTTTAATGATTTAGGGTTTAAAAAGAATAAAAGTGTATGTTATAACGAACAACACATTTTGTATGAAAAGCCAGTTATGGGTGGTACAGATATTTTAAAAGTAGAATTTAAAGATAAGTGGGTTGTTTATACAAGTGGATTTAGATCATGTTTAAAAACACCTGCATTTATGGTTGCTGCAATACATCAGCAAATGAAAGAATTGGGGTGGATAGAATGAAAAAAGATGTAATTGAAGAATTAGGTTTTAAAAAAGAAGAAATAAACAGTAATTATAAAACTTCTTTAGTATATAAAAGTAAACATAAAGTAGGAACAGGAGAACCATATTTTGATTATAAAATAATATTTGATATACCTAAAGATATAAGGCAAAAAGATGATATAACTTGTAGAATATTTGGTATGTGGAATGGAAGTGAAACATTGCCTATCGACTTTGAATTATCTAAAGCAATATATCAAAAAATGTGTGAGTTGAAAGGAGTGAGTAAATATGTTGACTGAAGAAGAGTGTTTGAACGAATTAGAAAATTCAAGATATTTAGATGTAGCGGTTGTTAATCAAGATGGTTGGAACGAATGGAATGGGGCATTTGAATCCACAACAATATTTAAAACTTTTGAACAATTAATTAACAAACACTTTAACAACCCACCTCTCAAGTTTGAAGAGCTTGAAGAAGACATGTGGGTATGGGATAACAAAAATCATTCTTGGTTAAAAGTAATAGGATTTTATGGATTTAATATTCATGTTCAGTTTGGTATTGGTATTCATAAAAATGATTGTTATGTTGAATATGAAGAAAACAGATTTTATAGAAAGCAGGTGGAAGAGTGAAAATATTAGTAACTTATAAGAATGGCAAACAAGAAGAATATATAAGAACTGGTTGTTTTGAAAGCGAAGGTTTATTTGATTGTGAAAATATAATATTTTATGTTGAACATAAAAAAATCAAAATACCAAAGAAAATAATTGAAAGTGTTAAAATTTATGATTTTTAATATCAAAAAAAGTATGAAAAGTTTTTGAAAGAAAAAATCTCTTGAAATCCTTGCTACAAAAGGGTTTTGAGGGATTTAGATGTCGCAACATAATATAGGGTTATGTTGCAAGTGAAAGGAGAGATAAAATGAAGTTAAAGGAATTAATTAATAAAATCAAAAGTGGTTTGATAAATATCTATGATGATGAATACAAATTAGAATGTATTATTACTTTATATCCACAAAATTATAGTTATAGCGATAAAACTCTATCAAATAAATTGTTAGAATCTGATGTTGTAGAGATTGCACATGAAAAAAATTATAGTTCTATTAATATTTACATAAAGGAAGGAAAAGATAATGAAAATTAACTATGAAGAATTTAATAAATTACAAGAACAACAAAGAATTAGAGAATGAAAAAAATAATGATTAGTGTATTAACAGTGTTTATGTTAGCTAGTTTGAGTGGATGTGCAAGAACTAAAACGAACGAAGATAATATACAAGAAACATCTAGATTTGTCATTATAGAAGATGGTGCTACATGGAATGTTGTTTATGATAAAGAGACTAAAGTCATGTACACTGTAAGTTCTGGAGTGTATAATTGTGGAAATTTTACAAAGATGGTAGATAGTGATGGTAAGCCATTAATTTATAAAGGAGAGTAATAAGGAGGAATAGATATGGAGACACTAGATGCAGATTTACTAGAAAAATTAGAGGTAGATTTACTAGAAAAATTAAAAGAGTCAGGAAGAGTACATTCTCTTGAATTATTACGT
>JAETUM010000099.1 GCA_021768625.1 Candidatus Stoquefichus sp.
ACCAAATTATAATTTTATTAAAAATATCAGTTAGGAGAAGAAAGAAATAATATAAAATATTTTCCAAAACTAAATTCCTGTTAATCTTTCACTGGAATTTACTTTTAAATTTAAGGTTTACTTAAAACTTTATACAAAGAACTTGTATTTTTAGCTATTTTACGATAAAATAATATACATAATTTCCACCTTTTATTTGTATAAAAGGGAAATACTTAAAAATATATCACAAATTGTAAAAAACTTTTTCGTTTTAGAGTGCTGAAAGTGACAAAATTCTTAGGAAGGCTTGTACTAAAATAAGCGTTATGAAATAGAAAAAGTATGAGGTGGTAAGGATGTTTCAAAATATACAAAATGATTTTCAAGAAGAACAAGATGAACAAGTAGATGATCAAGTAAATAAAGTAAATAAAAAAGAGAGGGTAGTTAGCTTGATAAAAAGGCTATTTACAAAACAGCAAATTGTGTTATACCTCATCTCTTTTATGGTGTCATGCATTGGATTTGGCACTGATTTTGCGCCTTTTGGCTTAGCAATAGTAGCAGCTTGTATTAGTAATTATATTTCTGCAGGAATTGTATTTGTGCTAACTGCAATTGGTACTTTTGTGGGGTTTGGAGCAAGTAGTTTATTAACATATATCTTAAGTTTACTTGTATTTACAGCAAGCATTTTAGTAATAAGGCCAAAGGTAAAAATAGATGAGACAAATGAGAAAAGAAAAGTAGGATTTCATTTAGTTTTTGCTACATTAGTAGTAGGCTTATTTAGAATCTTTTTAGGTACCTTCTATGTATATGATCTATTAATGTGTATTACTAATAGTATTGCAACATATGTATTTTATAAAATTTTTGCAAATTCAGTTCCTGTAATTAAAGAATATGGAATGAAAAAAGCATTTGCAATTGAAGAGGTAATTGGAACTAGTTTACTTTTAGCGATTGCTATTTCATGTTTAGGTGATTTTGCAATTTTTGGATTCTCTATTAAAAATATTTTATGTATTTTACTTGTTATGATACTAGGATGGAAAAATGGAATTTTAGTAGGGACAACCTCTGGTGTTACAATTGGAGTAGTTCTTGGTATTATCGGAAATAATCAACCAATTATGGTAGCAGCATATGCTCTTTCTGGTATGATTGCCGGTGTTTTAAACAAATTTGGAAAAATAGGAGTTATTGCAGGATTTATTTTAGGAAATGGAATTTTAGCTTATGTAGCAAATGGAAATACAATTCCGGTGATTCATATCCAAGAAATTTTAATAGCTTCTTTAGGATTACTTGCAGTTCCAAAAAATATAGTAATTGATATTGAAGATCTATTTGGAAAAACAAAACTACTTCCAGATACAGGAGGAAGAGTATTAGAAGGAACAAAAGAAACGATTTACAAACTAAATAATATGTCAGAGACAATATCAGAAATGGCCAAAAGTTATCAAGAAGCTGCAGCAACTATAGTAGAAGAAAATGAAACAAAAGAAGCTCAAGAAGCAAGAGATATTTTTCTAGACGAATTAGAAAATTCTATGTTAGGTGATGAAAACAACCTTCTATATGATGATATTTTAGATAGAGAAGGAGAAATTTCAAAAGATATATTTAGGATATTAGTGCAAAAAGGGGAAATCTCAAAAGAAGAAATTATTCAAACTTTTGCTAAATACAATAACTATATTGTAGGGTTTGAAACAGAAGAGGCAAACAGCAAAATAGAAGAAGACTTACAAAAAGTACTAAAAGCCTTAAATTATACCTACAAAATTAGTAAATTAAATTATATATGGAAACAAAAAATAAAAGATAGTAAAAAAGTAATATCCAATCAGTTAGAAGGAGTATCTAAAGTAATCTCTGATTTGGCGGAAGATATGAAACAAGAAACTGAAGCAGAAAATATTACACAAAAAATTGAAGAAATAAAAGTACTATTAAATGGAAAAGAGATTTATCCAGAAGATATTAGCTTAAAAAGAGAAAAAAGTGGAAAATACATTATAAAAATATATGAAAAAGTGAAAAATGATTTTTCAAAAGAAAAAAATATAATAGAAAAAACACAAAAAATTCTAAGTAAAGTATTAAACCAAACTATATCACTTCAAAGCCATATTCGTTTAGAAAAAGAAAGAAATCTAATGGTAAGATGCTATAGCTCAGAAGATAAATATACTTTTAAATTAGGAATAGCAAAAGCTAAAAAAGAAAATTCTCCAGTATCAGGGGACAGTAGTCTGCAAATTAAACTAGAAGATGGAAAATACCTATTAGCCATTAGTGACGGTATGGGATCAGGACCAGAAGCAAGAAAAAGCAGCAAAGTAGCAGTTAAAATGTTGGAAAGATTATTAACATCAGGATTTGATAAAGAAGTCTCATTAGATTTAATCAATTCAACCCTATCTTTAAATGCGAAAGATGATATGTATGCAACACTTGATATTTCCATTTTAGATCTATATACTGGAAATATTGAATTCATCAAAAACGGTGCATGTCCAACCTTTATCAAAGAATCAAAACAAACACAAATCATGAAAGCAATCTCACTTCCAGCAGGAGTGTTAAATAATATTGACTTAAGCATCTATGATAAAGACATTGAAAGAGATCAAATCTTGGTAATGTGCAGTGATGGAATTATAGAATCTAACAGTGAATATAAAAATAAAGAACTATGGGTAAAAGACTTCTTAGATAAAATTGAAACAGATGATCCACAAAAAATTGCAGATTTACTCCTTTTAGAATCAATAGATAATAACTTTGGAGTTGCCAAAGATGATATGACAGTTATAGTAGCAAAAATTGATAGAAGAGAAACAAAATAGTAGAAGGGTAAGAAAAGCTAAGTATTATACTTTGCTTTTCTTTGTTTGGGGATAATGAAAAGAGGATAAAGGTGTTTATCCTCTTTTTAAGTTATACATTAAAAAGTAAGGCAATTCTAGTTGGTTAAGCGAATAATAGCATGAAGAATCTTAGAATCAGGAGATTTTACAACGACCATTATTTCCTGGTTACTAATTTGTTTAAATAAAGTAATAAATGATTCTCCTAATAAAGTTGCCCTTTTATACATAATTTCTACTTGAGAAAAATTCATTTTTTGATAAATTTTTTCTGGTAAAGTTTCAATACCATAATTTAAATAAGCAAGATTATTCATGTGATGATTTGTATCAATATCACTTCTTTGTACAGTGTATGTTTTAGAAAAATCATACTCTTCTGGCTCTTTTAGACGCTCCTCAAATTCTTCAAATACGGAAGCTAAAGCACTGTTGTATGCTCCAAAAATATCTTGGGGAATAGGTGTAATACGACCAGTTTGTGTGTTATATAAAGTCCATTTAGAAGTTGCAATTGCAATACGATTACCATCTTTATCATACATTTCAAAATCACGATAAGCATGAAACTTGTCCATAGAACGAGACCAAGTCTTAATATGAATAAAATCATTCCATTTTGGTCTTGTAAAGACTTTTAATTTCCAATTTAATAAAATCCAAGCAACATGAGTTGTGGGAATATCCTTTAATCCATAACCTGCCTCATCAGAGTGTAAGATACCAATTTCTTGGAAAAAATCTAAAAAACCATGATTACTCATTTGATTATTTTCATCTATTTTATCAAAATCAACTCTAAAATCTTTTTCATAAATAGCCATTTTAAAACCTCTTTTCAAAAAAGAATTATAGTATATTTTGAAAAAATATGCAAGGAAAGAAATAGGAATAATTTGGAAAATGTAAATTTTGTGGGGAAATATTGTATTTTGATAGTAAAATTATATCAACACTTCTAGCTTTTCAAAATTGCGTAATGTTTTATTTACTTTATATTTTTTAAAATATTTTTTAAATTCTTGTTACTAAGTATTTCGTAATCAGTTCTGAATTCAAATATTTCATGTAAATTATCTGTTAAATCAGTCCTTGTATAAGTTGGAATGTATCCATTTCCAATACTTTCTGTAAAATTCATATTTTTTAGAGTATCAATAATTTGAGAAGTTGTATATTTTTCATTAAGTCTTTTTTCTAAAAATCTTAAAAGTACTAATGAAAGAAAACAAGTAGTAAAATGTGCAATAATTCTATCATCTCTGCTTAAATATACTGGTCTAGCTTTAAATTCACTTTTCATTATTCTAAAGCTTTCTTCAATTTCCCATCTTCTTTGATTTACCTTGATAATTTCTTCTGCACTATCTTCAAGGTTAGTGCATACACCATAAAACCCATCAAATTTTTCTTCTTTTTGAATTGTATCAGTATTCAATGTTAGAACTTTCTTTTCAGCTATTTCTCCATCTTCTGTGACATTGATTTTCTTTATGAACCTTTTAAAATCATTTTGATTAGATTTATCAAGTTTAAAACTTTTATTAGCAATTGCAACTTTTGCTCTTTCAATTTGAGAATTACGAATTTGTCTTTGATAATTTCTGTATTTTAAAGAATATGTTACAATTAGTTTTTGTTCTAATCCATTTTCCTTAATCCAACGTTCTTTAAAAAATATTCTATCTTTGTAAAGCTCAATAGTTGTATCATCTTTTTCAATATCATTAATATTGTACTTTTTGTTATCTCCTGAAAGAGACCATTCATCTGGAGATAAAGCCCAATCCATTAAATGTTTTTTCAACTTTTTAATTGATTGAGTAGTGATAAAAGCACGTTCATCTTTATCGTTGAATTTTCTATTAGCATTTGACGCAAGCCCAGCATCTGTACAAACAATGAATTTAGATAATTTAAAATCTTCTAATATTTTTTCTTCTAAAGGTTTTAGAGTAACTTGTTCATTAGTATTTCCAGCTGTAATATTGAAAGCTAATGGAATACCATCACCGTCCATAAAAAGCCCCATTTGAGTAATTGGATTAGGTCTGTGTTCTTTAGAAGGACCATATTGCCTTAAGCCACTTTCTTGCTCAATTTCAAAGAAGTAGTTAGTACAATCATAGTAAAGAATATTTGTATTTCTTTTAGAAATTTTTAAACTATTTTTATACAATTCCGATTGTATGAAATCAGTTTCTTTAGAAATTACTTCCAATGCACGATAAATATCATGCAATTCAAAATTAGGCTGTTCAATATATTTTTTAGATAATTCAAAAGTAGCTAATTTCGATGAAGGATATATTATTCTACTATATATTAATCTTGATAAGATATTATTTAAGTCGTAAGCGAATTTGTACTTACTACTAATTTCATTGCAGATATCATTTAAACCTAATTCATAAAATATTTTTTCTAAGAAAAGATAACCACCATTAAAAAAAGTTTGACAATTTTTAGGGATTAATTTAGAAGTAGATTTTTTTAAAATGATTTCTAATTCGTTATTTTTTTCTTTAATATTTAATTTATGGATATATTCTTTTGCCCATTCAAATGGATCTTGACCATTGGCTCGCTTAGTAACTTGTTCTAAATTACCTAATTTTTCAAAAATTTTAGAAGTATTTTTTCCATTTTTATTTCTGTATGATTGTATTACATAGAACTGAACTGTATTTTTAGATTTTACTAATGATAAACGCATAAAATCAATCCTCCTTTGTGATATATGTATTATACAACAATACGACACAATACGCAAGAGAAAAAACGAAAATTTGACAAAAAAATTAAGCATTCTCAATGCTTATATCAATTTTTTATTTAATTAACTGTCAAATTCCCG
>JAETUM010000100.1 GCA_021768625.1 Candidatus Stoquefichus sp.
AAATAATAGTTTTCTTGGAAACGATATCCGTAGATCGGCTTTCCGTTAAGAAAAGTCATAGAATCTTTGTATTGAAGGCTTTCCTGTTGTTCCCATTCGATCAGTTTTTTATATAACCGGAAGTTTGTACGATCTAAAGTAATGGAATCGCCTTTTGCCGGTATATAGAGCGGTCCGAAATCTTTGATGTTCCAACCGATGATGCTGTCGAATGGGAAACTCTGGAATATGCCGTCTTGAAATTTCTCAGTTGCAGCTATTCCTTTTTGTGAATCCATATTGCCGAGAGGCGTTTGTACGCCTTCCACATGAAAGAATCCGTTTCGGATGGATAGGGTATCTCCCGGTATTCCGACACACCGTTTGATATAATATTTGAGTATATGCATTTCAATTTTATCCCAACTGTTTGGATGCGGAAAATTGAAAACCAGAATATCATTGCGTTTTATCTTATTGAAACCTGGAATGCGATAAATATCTGTCTGTTCGTTTCTCATGGAGGCAAACAGGTTGAATAAGCGAGGTCCAACGGTCGGTTTCCAGACAAGTATATTGTCTCCTGTAATTAATCCCGGTTCCATCGAGTCGCTAGGGATTTTGAAAGAGGCAAAGATAAATACCTGTAAAACAAACCATAGAGTAACTGTCATACATAGCCAGAAGACAATATTGATGGCTTTGTTGATCAGGTTGTGTATTTTTCTATTCTCTTTCATCGAATTAATAGCTTTTTATACTGTCGTTTTCAATAAAAAATATCCGTTGGTTAACGATCCTTTCCGGAATAGTGAACCATAATAATGCACTAGCGGGTATTTGATCGTATGTTTGTGTTGTATCAGTTGAACTTGCATATTCTAACGGGATAAAACGTTCTTTCTCTGTATCCCAAAAGTGTAGTGTATGTTCCTGATCCAGTTTTTTCTTACGCTTATTCAATGTGAATGTTTGTTTATGTTCTTTTTGAGGGATAAATTTACGAATATTTCCATCTTTATCCGTATAAAAAGGGGCAGTAATATTTCGTAATTTATTCCCATCCGGTGAATCGGCAACCATAAATATATTATCTCCAACAACGTTTTCGAAATAACAAACGGTATCTTTTCTATGTCCGATCGCTATCGGGCACCATTCATAATAGTTATAAGTACATAAATAGACTTGATTTGATTTTCCTTTTTTTCTGTTATTTTTGTCGACAGAAACCTTTATCAATGTCGTTTTATCCAGATATTCATTAGTAACATCATAGATTAGAGGACTTTTTAGAGTCGTAACATATCCGTCGTCTTTTTTATCCATTATAGAAAAGTCAGGATCAAAACGTGAACGATAGACTTTAGCCGGTCGTCTATGTCTGACTTCTGAGAAAGAGCGGGCATGTGTGTCGGGTTGATCTTCTCCCGGTCCGAAGCTGTAGAATTTTCTATTGTCTAAAACTACGCACCAGCTATGGCCCAAGTCCATTTTAGTCCAGGTCGTTTGTTCTACTGTAACCGGAATGCCGCAAGCTCTCATTATAAAAGTACCCAGATTGCATAATCCTTCGCATTGGCTGATTCCGGAACGGTAGGTTTCGTCAATGGTCGGATAGAGTGGAAGACCAGTCTGTCCATATTTCATAATGCCTTTCAGATGCTCATTAAGTACGAAGCATGCCTCTAAGGGAGTTTTTACTTTCGCTGAATCCAGTATGGGAACGAAACGTTCCATAATTTCTCTTCTCAAATGAGAAACCTCTTCACATTGTGCGCGGTAGGGGAGGATGTATTTGCAGAAATCATTGAATGAAACATTTTTTGCCCATGGCTTTTGCCAGACAGTAAAAGCCAGTTCTATGTTATCAATAAGAAAGTGACTGTCAAGTGTCGATATATCGTATTTGTTATGTGTTTTGATTTTGTATCCTCTTCTTGTTAATGAGTCACAGTGACTTTTTACGGATTGAAATCCGTCGAAATTTACAACGTCCGGTCGATATCGTTCTTTTTCGGAAGAAGTATAATATTGTTCCTGTGTGAAATGATAGGACATATTCTCAATCAGGAAACGAGCAGCAGCGAGTTTTGTTGAATCCTTTTCATAATGGCTAAATACTTTTTCAAGTTCTTGCCGGTTTTCTTGGGCATTCTCGAGAGCTTGTTCCATTTTTTTATCATGCTGCGTATTACAAGCTATTAGAAAAACAGCTAATAAGATGTTTATACCTTTTGTAAAAAGATTTTTCATCAACAATCCCCTATTTACTTTATTTCTCAGATTGTGCATATGTGTTTGTTTATTTATACATTATTCTAAGTCATATATTTTTGATTTATAGTTTTATACTGTATTTAATAATGTAATGATTATTTTTTTAATCATAATTCTGTTAATTTGAAATGTTGAAAGCTTAAGATGTCATCACTGAATTTAGGGTTAAGATAGTGACTGTCTGATATATATAAGCCATCTTTCAAGATTATCATTATGCGAGAATTATATGTGAAGTCTGGAAATAATGTTTCTCCTATTTTATTGAAATTTTTATCTAAAATGATGATTGAAAAATTTTTACGACCATAACTTAATAATTCTCCTGGTCGAATATTTTTATCTATACTTTCCTTTGGATAAGATATTCGATAGTAGATGTTACGATATTTGTCATATAACAAATTACCATACCATGGATTTTCACAAAAATCTTGTGGGGTTGCGGTTAATTCTCCAGGTAATATTACTTTGTCAAAATATTTGCTTTTTACTGGTATTTTTTTTATGGAATCATGCTCTATAGATGCTATATATATGTTTTCATCATAATAGAAAGAGTAAATAAAATGTTTTCCATCAAAACAACGACTAAAAGCAGTTTCTAATCCGAATTTTTTTAATTTGTTATCTGAACCTGGATATTCTGGATAATCAAAAGGTAAGGCAGAAATATCGTATGAGTCCATGTTAAATTTAATAGAAACTGGATCATGGTCATTAAAACGATTGGGGCCTGAATATAGATACATTGTTCGTCCGATAACTTCTGCCTGTTTTTGATAAGACGCAGAAATACTGAATATAGATAAATTTTCGGGTGCGACATCTTTATCATAGGAATATTTAGTTATTAAAGTACCATTTTTGTTAACGAGTGAGATTTCCTTAATATCTCTGTTTGGCACGTAAATGCTATCTAAATTATGAATATAATATCCATTAGCAAATCCTATACCATTATTACCATCTATAGGAAAATTTACTTTAAATTCTAAATTTTGTTTTTGAAGGTTATAAAATAGAATTGTATTGGTGTTTGGATTTTGAAATGTAAAATACTCTTTCCCTTCTTTTTCTTTATATATAGAATAGACACGTAGTTCATTTTTGGTATCAGAATCTAAAACAAATGAAAGTTTTTTTTCAGTTTTTTTTAAAGTGTATTTTTTTATTTGGCTTTTTTCTGAGCATGAAATAGATGTCAGTATAAGACACGAAAGTATTATTTTAATGATTTTCATATTATAAATATTAAGAATTTTATATCGTTGAAAAATTATTGTTTATATATTAATTTGTTAAAATACGATTTTTTTTACTCGTTAAATTTCATATATAAATTTGTTTAAGAGATGTGTTAGAAGTGGTTTAGTGTATATTGATATTCATTTTGTATAAAAAAGGAATAAATGAATTATAATAAAACAAACTTTTAACACATCTCTATGAACGGTTTTAATCACAAGGTTTACAACCAAACCATTTATATTAGCTAGTGCCAAGTCTGACAGTTCCATCTTGTTCTGACTTTGGCTGAAATTCCAACCTGCTGCAGCTGCTATCGCAGCTAGAGCCATGATGCCGAATAACTTTTTCATATCCGTATATGTTTAATTATTTATTAAAATCATTATTTAATCAGGCTATTTTCTATCTTTGCCTACTATTCTTCGGATTAGATAGTCGAATGACACCTGTATCATTCTATTTTGTCGGTTATGTTACCATGATATACCTCCTTTCTGTATTGCAAGGGGACTTCGGGAGTTTGCTTGTACATTCTTGCCAGAGATGCAGCAAACTCCCATTCGTTCGATCACCGAACATTCCCCTTTATCTTTAGTTTAACATGTTGATTATTCAAGCTGTTATACTTGATCGTAACGACTTCATCGAAGAAACCTGTGTCTTTCGGTGTCATCTTAATTCCTACCCGAAGGGTTTCTCCGGGTTTTGCAGGTCGTTTGTCATAGGTGGCTGCTGTGCAGCCACAGGTGGT